>JAFIEQ010000125.1 GCA_020832455.1 Nitriliruptoraceae bacterium | reverse complement strand
TGCGAGAACCGGACCCATGGCCGCCGGTTCTCGCGCCGTGCCGCGGTCACGTCAGCGCTTGGGGGATTGGGGTGCGAGAACCGGACCCATGGCCGCCGGTTCTCGCGCCGTGCCGTAGTCACGTCAGCGCTTGGGGCCGTGTGACGTCGCGACAGGACGCGACGGTGGGCTGTAGGTCCCGACCAGGTCAGGACCCGTGGCGCACCAGGAAGGGCCTTGGGGCTGCTGCCCCACAGCGCCACACGGTGGATGCTCCCTCCAACGCCGAACCACACACGGTTCGGACCGCACCACACCGAGCAGACCGGACCGAACACCGGGACGGTCACCACCCGAAAGGGCGTGAGCCACATGGCCACCAACGTCACCGACAAGGTCCAGACCACCACCCCCGCCATCGAGACCAACACCCGCACCGTCAAGCTGTTCACCCTCATCGCACTCGCCGCGATCATCGTGGGCGCAGGCTCCATGCTCGGCGGCCTCGCCGGCGGGATCTACACCTACCAGTCCGCCGCCGTGGAGAACATCAACACCCCAGGCGACGCCGTCATCGCCGACACCGCCGTCCGCGGCCCACTCACCATGTGGGCCCAGTCCGAGGTCATCACCCGCCACCAGCTCGACCGCACCGACGGACTGCGCTACGCCGAGATGGACCGCCTCGTGCCCCAGACCGACCCCGACACCGGCGAGATCATCCTCGACGACGCCGGCGAACCCGTCATGGTCAACAACGAGGTCCGACTCTCCTGGATCGACGCCACCGCCCTGACCACCGTGCTCGGCATGGGCATCATGGCCTACGCACTGTCCGCCTTCGCCTTCGTCATCGGCGCCCTGCTCATCGGACTCGGCTGGGTCGTACTCAAGCTGCGCAGCTCCTCCGCCGTCCTCAACTGACACACCACACCACCCACACCACCGAGCCCCGGCCCCGGCCGGGGCTCACCCACGCACCCACACCCAACAGCCGACCGGCAACACCGAACCAACCCAGCGGCCGACCGGCCGACGCACGACCGACCCACAACACCCACCACCCAACCGGCCCCCGCCACACAACCAGCCGACAACACCGACCACTCAGCCACCCGCCGGCAGGTCCTCGAGCTGCAGCCGGATGCGGCGGAACCCCTTGCCCTTGGACTCCACCTTCGCGATCCGGACCTGGCCGACCTCGGCGGTGGAGGCCACGTGCGTCCCGCCATCGGCCTGCCGGTCCAGTCCGACGATGTCGACCACGCGGACCTCGCGCAGGTCCGCGGGAAGCAGCGACACCTTCGTCCGGATCAGCGAGGGGTCCTCATCCGCTTCCTCGCGGGGGAGGAAGGCGATCCGCACGTCGCGGGCCGCCGCCAACTGGGCGTTGAGTTCCTCCTCGAGAGGCACCTTGTCCTCCGGATCCCAACCGGGCAGTTCGAAGTCCAGCCGCCCGGTGCCCGGCTCCATGTTGCCGCCGGTGACCGGACTGGCGAACCGGTCCCAGACCACCCCGCAGAGCGCGTGCATGGCGGTGTGGGTGCGCATGAGCCGGTAGCGACGGTCCCAGTCCACCTCGCCGCGCACGCTGGTCCCCGTGCCGGGCAGGCCACCCTCGAGCCAGTGCCAGACGCCACGTCCGTCCGCGGCGACCCGGACCACCTCGACGCGGTCGTCGCCGAGCACCAGCGCCCCGACGTCGTGCGGTTGCCCGCCACCGCCGGGGTAGAAGACCGTCCGGTCGAGCAGGACCCGGCCGTCATCCGGATCGACGTCCACGATCGTCGCGTCCACCGCACGCGCGTACTGATCGGTCGAGTAGAGACGTTCGGTCACGGTCGCGCTCCTCGGTCGGCCCGGGACCGGTGACGCGGCCCGTCGATGCCCGGGGGTCACACGGTAGGACGCGGACGTCCCGCCCGGCCGACACCCCGTAGCCTCGCGTCATGCGCTGCCCGACGTGTGAACGGATCTACGACGACGGTGAGGCCGTCTGTCCGTCCTGTCGTGTCCTGCTCGAGGCCGTCGGTCCGACGTCCGCCGACGACGACAGCGCCCGCCTCGGGCTGTTCCACCCGGCGGCCGCGGATCGGGTGGCGGAACTGCTGCTGCGCCGCGCGGTGACCCACCGGCTGATCCCCCGGGACGACGACACGGAGATCCGCGTCGAGGCCCGGTACCGCGATGATGTCCGCACGGAGCTCGCCCTGAACTGGGACGAGGTCGTAGGCGTGCTCGACGAGGACACCCGGGCGGTGCTGCGGGGTACGCCGAGCCCGGGGTCGGCACCCGGCTGGTACGACGCACCGCGGGGCGGCCACATCGACCGGGGCGGCCGTCTGGTCGTCGACAGCGGGGACGACGAGGTGCGCACGCTCGGGCCCGCCATCGCGGTCGTCGGGATCATCCTGGCCATCGTCGGCTGGTTCGCCATCGATTCGGGCGCGATCGCGACCGCCGGGCTGGCGTTGGCGCTCGGCGGCATCCTCTCCCCGCGCTGAGTCGGGCGGCGGGTGCCGACAGGGCTCGGTGCCGGGCCCACACGGCCGCGGACCCCCACTCAGCCGACGGCGGTGCCGCGAGCGAGCAGGTGGAACGACTCCACGAGGTGGTGCCAGTGGCAGCGCACGCAGACCTCGACCCGGTAGACCTCGAGGTCACCGAAGCGCTCCGCCTGGCGCGTGAGCGACTCCCGTGGGACCGCCCGGCCACCGGTGCTGCGGCGACCCTTGCGCTCGAACACGTAGTCGACCTGCCGCAGGGCGTGGTCCTCACAGATCGGGCAGTCGTCGCGGACCTCGGTCCCGATGTGGATCCCGGCACGGACCAGGTCGGGATGGGCGTCGCAGACGTCCTCACGGGAGCGGGCCCCCTCCCGGTAGGCGCGCAGGACCCCTCGCCGCTGGAGGCGGTAGTCGGTCCGACCCTGGCGCACGGTGCGGGGCTCCTGGTTCCACGAGGTCGCGGGACCTCGTCGGCGGTCGCGCGAGATGGGGACGTGCTCCCGCGGATCGACCCAGGGTACGGAGCCGGCACCATCGGTGTCGTGCGGATCGATCGTGCCCCACGGCGCTCACGTACCGTCCTGCCCGCGGGTCGCGCACGGACCCGCCCCCACCGACCAGGCCGGTGACCCCCGCCCATCGACCTCCACAGGATGCGCCCATGCCCGTCCCGCACGCCCGCCGAGAGGACCTCGTCGAGGATCTCCACGGACACCTCGTCGCCGATCCCTACCGCTGGCTGGAACGGGGCGTGGGTGACCCGGAGGTCGAGGCGTTCGTCACGGCGCAGGCGGCGCACGCCGACGGGGTGCTGCGCGACCTGCCCGCCCGCGGACCGTTCCGGGACCGGCTCGAGCAGCTGTGGCGCCACCCGCGATCGAGCGCCCCGTGGCGGCGCGGGTCGTGGTGGTTCCGACTGTTCCAGGACGCGCAGCAGGACCAACAGGTGCTGCAGGTCGCGCCGGTCGTCGACCCCACGAGCGCGCCGGACCCCGACGCGTGGCGCACGCTGGTCGACCCCAACACCTGGAGCGAGGACGGCACGGCGTCGTTGAGCGGGCTGGCGGTCACCGACGACGGGGCGCGGATCGCCTTCGCCCGCTCCGACGCCGGCTCGGACTGGATGACCTGGCGGGTGGCCGAGACCGAGGACGGCACGCTGCACGACGACGAGTTGCGCTGGGCACGGTTCTCCGGGGCGGCGTGGCTCCCCGACGGCAGCTCCCTGCTGTACGGCGGCTACCCGGCGCCCGAGGCCGGCGCGGAGCACGAGGCACCGGCGTCCGCGCAGCTGCTCAAGCGGCACCGGCTCGGGTCGGACCAGGCGCAGGACACGATCGTCTACGAGCGACCGGACGACCCGCAGCTGCTGTTCCAGCCCGCCGTCAGCCACGACGGCCGGTGGCTCGTGCTCACGATCGCGCGGGGGACCCACCCGGTGACCCAGATCCACCTCGCCCCCATCGAGGACGGGGAGATCGGATCGGTCAGCCCCCTGCTGGACGCCGAGGACGCGCGCTACACCCCGATCGGCCTGCTGCGGGACGGCACCCGCGAGGAGCTCATCGTCCTCACCGACCGCGCCGCACCCAACGGTCGGGTCATCGCGATCGACCCGACCGATGCGGACCACCCCCGGGAGCTGGTCGCGGAGCGTGACGAGCGGCTCCTCGACGCGCACCTGGTCGGTGCCGCGGGGACCGACGATCCCGGCTGGCTGGTCGTCCACACCCTGCACCACGCGACCTCGCGGCTGCGCGTCGTGGATGTCCGGACCGGGCGGCACCGCCACGACATCGCCCTGCCCGGACTCGGCACGGTCGAGCAGATCACCGGCGGTCGGCGCGACACCACCGCCTTCCTGACCGTGGCGACGTTCACCTCGCCCACGGCGGTCCACCGCCACGACCTGACCACCGGTCGGGACGTCGCGGACTGCGACGCCTCCGTCCCGCTGCGCCCGATCGACCCGGTCGCGATCGTGCCGGTCACCGGGGCCGACGCCGACCCGACCGGGCCAGGCGAGGGCGCGGATCCGGGCCCGGACGGGCGCGCGGCCACGGCCGCGGACGCCACCGGCGACCCCACGGCGGGCGACGACGATCCCGTCGTGGTGCGCCAGGTCCTCGTGCACCACGACGGTGTGGCGGTCCCGCTGTTCCTCGTCCACCGCCGGTCGGTGACCCCCGACGGGTCGGTCCCCACCGTGTTGTGGGGGTACGGCGGGTTCGACATCTCCGTGACCCCGATGCACCGTCCGGGCTGGCGAGCCTGGGTGGAGGCCGGCGGGTTGCTCGCCGTCGCCTGCCTGCGGGGCGGGGGTGAGTACGGCCGGGCCTGGCACGACGACGGCCGACTCGCCAACAAGCAGCACGTGTTCGACGACGCCCTGGCGTGCGCCGCCTGGCTCACGGGACGCGACCGGGACCGGGTCAGCGCCAGTGTGCGGGTGGCCGGGGACACCGCGCCCGACGGCACCGGTGCAGCGACGGACGCGGCGCCCGACGACGAACTCGCGCAGGCCGTGTGGACCGCCCCCCACCACCTCGGTATCGAGGGGCGCTCGAACGGCGGGCTGCTCGTCGGCGCCTGCATGACCCAGGCTCCCGAGGCGTTCGGGACCGCGGTCCCCGAGGTGGGCGTGCTCGACCTCACCCGCTTCCACCGCTTCACCATCGGCTGGGCGTGGATCTCCGACTACGGCGACCCGGAGGACGTCGCCGACCTCGAGGTGCTGCTGCGCTACTCGCCGTACCACAACCTCGAGGAGGGCCGGTCCTATCCGGCGACCCTGGTCACGACCGGTGACACCGACGACCGGGTGGTCCCCCTGCACTCGTTCAAGTTCGCCGCCGCGCTCCAGCACGCGCAGGGCGGGACGGCACCGGTCCTGCTCCGGGTGGACATCGCCGCCGGACACGGCGCCGGCAAGCCCACCGCGAAGCTGCTGGACGAGCGCGCGGACGTGCTCGCCTTCCACGCGGCCCACCTCGGGCTCGAGGTGTCCTGACCGATGTGGCCGGCGCGCCGGCCGCACCCGCACCGGACCCACCCGCACGGACCCACCCGCCCCGGCGACCCCGCCCCCGCGACCCCGCGACCCGACTCACCAGCCGGGGTCGCCGGCGCAGGCCGCCATCCGGGCGATGACGTAGTGGCCGCTGCCGTCGTCGGTCGGCTCCACCTGCTCGGAGTAGTGCACGATCCGCAACGACGCGAACGACGCGAGCAGCTCGCCGGGCGCCAGACGGAACGCGGGATCCCCGGGACCCTCCACGTCGGCCCGCTCGGTCCGCAGGTGGTGCTCGACGAGCAACCAGCCGTCGGGCGCCAGCGTGTCGATCAGGCGGGGCCACAGCGCCGGGTTGCGGTAGCGGATCACGGTGATCAGCTCGTAGCGATCACCGGGGAACGGATCGTGGTCGAGATCGGCGACCGTCCAGGTCACGTCAAGATCGCGGACCCGAGCCTGTTCGGCGGCCGTCCGCAGGGCGACCGCGGAGATGTCGACGGCGTCCACGGTGAAGCCGGCCTCGGCGAGCGCGAGGGCGTTGCGGCCCGTCCCGGTGGCGATGTCCAGCGCCCGACCCCGCGGGATGTCGTCCAACCGATCGAGCAGGAACGGCGTCGGCCGCGCCCGGGGCACGTAGGCACCGCTCGCGTACCGCTCGTCCCAGCGTCGACGTTCCTGCTCGGTCATGGTCGCTCCGGTCCTGACGTGGGCGTCATCGCTCGCTCAGGCCGCCGCGTCCCTCGATGCGTGCCCGATCGACGCGGTCCCGGGCGACGAGCGCACCGGCGACGAGCAGCACACCACCGGGCAGGTAGCCGAGCGGCCACAGCAGCCCGACGTCGCCGCCGACCGGGATCTGCAGCAACACCGTGGACGGCATGGCGACCAACCCCGCGACGAGCAGCTGGTTCACGACCCGCAACGAGCGGCGCCACCAGGCCCGCAGCGAGCGAACGGCGAGCCACCCGACCACGGCGTGCAGCCCACCGGCGACCACGAGGAAGGTCAACAGCGCGCCCGACTCGAGCTGGAAGTCGTCGTTGGCGGGCGCAGCCAGGACGGCGAGGACCGCGACCACGGCCTGGATCGCGGCGAGCGAGCTCCCCGCGATCACGAGCACGTTGGCGAGACGACCGAAGGGATGGTGGCGACGGGCATCGCCCTCCGAGAGATCCATCCGTGCTCCTGCGACGCGGTTCGGCGGACCGGTGTCCACCCCATCCACGCCCGATCCGGGGCCGTCACCCTACGAGGTGCCCGCACGAGCGGGTCCGTGCGCGGACACACGACGACCCCTCCCGCTGCGACGGTGAGGGGTCGTCGGGGTCGTGCTCGGTCAGCTGGTCATCCACTCGGGCTTGCCACCCTTGGTCTTCCAGAAGATGTCGGCGATCTCGTCGATCTTCGCGATGAGGTCCTCGCCGGCCTTGGGGTCCATCGTCTTCTTCGCCTCGCCGGCGGCCTTGATGGCGTGCCAGAACAGCTCGTGCAGCTGCGGGTACTCCTCGAGGTGCGGCGGCTTGAAGTAGTCCGTCCACAGCACCGACAGGTGGTGCTTGACGAGCTCAGCGCGCTCCTCCTTGATCGCGATGGCCCGCGCACGGAACACCTCGTCGTCGGAGTCGTGGTACTTCTGCGCGGACATCAGGACCGACTCGGCCTCGATGCGGGCCTGCTCCGGGTAGTAGACGCCACACATCAGGTCGCAGTGGGCGTCGACGGTGGTCACCTCACGGACCGGGGTGAGTGCGTGGAGGATCGACGTGATGCTCATGGGGGCTCCTGCTGGTCGAGGTGCGTGCGATGACCGGACGGGCCTGGGTCGTCGTGCGAGGCGCGTCGGTCGGGTGTAGGGGGCACCGTAGTGCCCGAGCCGGTGTGCGGTCACCGCCCGGTCGACCGTGGCCGGTCGTGCCGACGGCGGTGCCACCATCATGCTCGGGCTTCGGGGGTGACGGAGAGGTTGGACGTGCGGCGTTGGATGGTGATGACGCTGATCGTGGGCTACCTGGGCGTTCTGGCTGCGAATCGTTCGCAGGTGGAGGTCCGCGGATGGTCGATGGGACCGACGCTGTGGCCGGGCGATCGGCTGCTGACGGTGCCCTGGCCGGGACGTGCGGTCCGCGCAGGGCAACTGGTCGTGGTGCGCGATCCCGAGCACGTCGGCGACGGTCACCACCTGATCGTCAAGCGCGTCGCCGCGGTCGAGCGGGGCGGGGTGCGCGTGTGCGGGGACGACCCGCACCGCTCCACCGACAGCCGGCACTTCGGGCCGCTGACGCCTCGAGACGTCCGTCGGCTGGTGATCCGGCGGTGGCCCGACTGGCGGACCCCGCTGGTCCGCCCAGCCGACCGGATCGACGATCAGAACACCGCGATGGCGAACAGGAAGGCTCGGCCGCCGAGCCACAGCGCGTAACGGCCCCAACTCCAGGGCTGGACGATCAGGGCGGGGCCTCGGCCGGTGACACCCGCGTGGATCAGGATCGCGTCGAACACCGCGACCGTCCCGCCCACCGCCAGGAGCCGACCGCCGACCTCCAGGCCGGCGTTCCACGCCCACCCGGCCACGGAGAACGGCGCGACGAAGCCCAGCAGCCACACCCCGAAGTACGCGAACGCCTCCCCGGTGCTCGCATCGTCGTACTCGTGGTCGTTGCCGGCGAAGAGCGACATCGGACCCCTCCCCGTGGATCGCTCGCGCCGGCAGGCTAGGGAACCGACGCGACCCCGACCCGGACGATGGTCCACCGAGCAACGACCCCGTCGCCACGTCAGCGAGCCGGACGTCAGCCCGTCGGCCGGCGGGCGACGACGAGCAGTTCCGGGTCGTCGAGCGCCACCTCGCCGTCCGCCCTCGCGCGGTAGGCGCCGGGCTGGACCCCCCGGACCGACACGGGTTCCAGCCCCGCGTCGCCGACCAGGCGTAGCGCCTCACGCACGGTGTAGGACGCGGTCCACAGATCGAACCGCTCGCGACGGTGGTCGGGGCCACGGACCTCGCTGACCTGGTGGTGCACCAGCCCGACCGGATCGAACGCGTCGCCCGGCGCGAGGTGGCGGGCGGCGAACAGCGCGTGGAACACCGTGACGATGACGGTGCCCCCGGGCCGGACCGCCGCCGCCATCCAGGCGACGACCGCGGGATCGGTGGCGGGCGAGGTCCCGAGCGCCCCCTGGCACAGCGACCACACCACCTCGAAGCTGCCGGGGTCGACGACCTCCTCGAGCGTCCGCGCGTCCGCGACGAGGACCTCGAGCGACACGCCGTCACGCGCGGCAGCCCGCCGCGCCGCATCCGCCAGGCTCGGGGAGACCTCGACCCCCGTGCCCACGACCCCTCGCGGGGCCAGCGCGCGCAGGTGCCGGGCGTCCCCGCAGCCGACGTCCAGCACCCGGGTGCCCGGCGCGAGCTCGACCAGCGCGGCCAGCGCCTCGACCTCCTCGGCCGTGCCGGCGGTGAAGGCGTTGCGCCGGTAGTCCTCGCCCTGCAGCTCCCCGATCGGCACGTAGAACGCCGGTTCGTGCGGACCGGGGACCGCGGGCACGTCCGGACGCGGCCGGTCCGTGTGGTCCCGCCACGAGGGCGCGAACCCGCCGCGCGACACCCGCTCCTGCCCCCGAGGCCCGTCGTCCGTCGGGGAGTGCGACGCGCTGGAGCTCGGCTCGTCCGGGCTCACGCGTCGTCGCCCGACCGCTGCGCCCACCACGTGTCCAGCGCCGCCAGAGCCGCCTCGTCGTCCATCGGTCCGTGCTCCATGCGCAGGTCCAGCAGGTGCTGCCAGGCCTCACCGACCACCGGACCGGGTGCGATGCCGAGGTGGCGCATGATGGCGTTGCCGTCGATGGCCGGACGCATCGCCTCGAGCTGCTCGCGCTCCTCGAGCTCCTCGACCCGCGCCTCGAGCTCGTCGACCCGGCGCTGGATCGCGGCAGCCCGCTTGGCGTTGCCGGTGGTCACGTCCGCCCGGGTCAGCAGGTTCAGCTGGCCGTAGAGGTGCCCGGCGTCGCTGACGTAGCGGCGGACGGCCGCATCGGTCCACCCCTGCTTGTAGGTGTGGAAGCGCAGGTGCATCCGCACCAGTTCGCTGACGTCCTTGATCGTCTGCTTGTCGAAGCGCAGCTCGCGCATGCGGTGGCGGGTCATCCGGGCACCGACGACGTCGTGGTGGTGGAAGGTCACCGTCCGCCCACCGTGCAGCTGCTTGGTGTCGGGCTTGCCGATGTCGTGGAGCAGCGCCGCGAGCCGCAGGACCACGTCGGGCCCATCGGGTTCCAGCGCGATCACGTTCTCCACCACCGCGAGCGTGTGCTCGTAGACGTCCTTGTGCCGGTGCATGGGGTCGACGCAGGCCCGCAGGTCGATCAGTTCGGGCAGGACGTGGCGGACCAGACCGGTGGAGAGCAGCAGCTCGATACCCCGTCGCGGACGGACACCGGCGATGAGCTTGACCAACTCGTCGCGGATGCGTTCGGCGGAGACGGTGGTCAGCTCGTCCGCGAACGCCACCGCGGCCGCCTCGGTCGCGGGGTCGACCTCGGCGTCGAGGACCGCGGCGAACCGGGCGAGTCGCACCATGCGCAGCGGGTCGTCGGTGAACGAGACCTGCGGGTCGATCGGCGTGCGCAGCAGGCGACGGTGCAGGTCGCCGAGCCCGCCGTGCGGATCGACGAACCGTGCCTCGGGGACCTGCAGCGCCATCGCGTTGACCGTCAGGTCACGACGCGCGAGATCGTCCTCGATCGTCTCCCCGTAGGTGACCTCCGGGTGACGCGAGCCCGGTCGGTAGACGTCGGCACGGAAGGTGGTGATCTCGATCGTGCGGGTCGGGCGACCCTCCTGCTCCCGCTGGCAGGAGACGGTCCCGTAGGCCGCCCCCGTCAACCAGACGGCGCTCGCCCAGCCCCGCACGATGCGCTCGGTCTCCTCCGGGCGCGCCGAGGTGGCCAGATCGAGGTCGACCTGGTCGAGGACCCGTGCCTCGCCCCCGGCGAGCAACGTGTCGCGGATCGTGCCACCGACCAGGTACAGCTGGTGCCCGCCGGCGGCGAAGCGCTCACCGAGCTCCCGCGCCTCGGGGTAGACGTCGACGAGCCGGCCGAGCTGCGCGGCCTGGTCGTCATCGGGTCGCTGGGGCAACGAACGCTCCGCTCGGGGGTCGGTCGGGGCTGGCTCGACGCGATGGCAGGGGCGGCGAGGCTAGCTGTCCCGGCCCGCACCCCACCCCGGGTCGGACCGGTGGCCGGGGTGGTGCGCACCGCGACGGTCTCCCCGGCCGTACCGTGCACGGGACCGAACCCCGGTGCGTCACACCGGACGCAGCGTCCGGCCTCACGCACCGTCACACGACCGGGAGCCGAGGTGTCCGAGCAGTCGGCAGCACCGCCACCGCCACCGCCGGGTGGTCCCCCCGGCGTGTCCTCGACCACGGACGCCGGCGCGGCGGCGGCGACCGCGCCGGACATCCGTGACGAGGCCGCGCTGGACAACGTCGAGCCGCCAGGGCTCGACGACCGGGAGCGTCCGCTCGCCCCCAACGTCATATGGTCGTGGCGGATCGGCACCACGCTGTCGCTGATCTTCCCCACCATCATCGCCACGGTCATCAGCACGCTGGCCACGGACGGGGTCGCCAGGTGGGTGCTCCTCGGGTTCGCCGCCCTGTGGGGCCTGCTGGTGTTCTGGTACCACCCCGCCCGCTACCGGCGGTGGCGCTGGCGACTGACCGACCTCGCCGTGGACCTGCGCTACGGGGTCATCACCCGCCAGCAGGAGACCGTGCCCTACTTCCGGATCCAGCAGATCGACCTCGCCCAGGGTCCGCTCGACCGGCTCCTGCACCTCACGACGCTGCAGGTCACCACGGCCTCCGCGAGCGGGAGTGCGGCCCTGCCCGGCATCCACGAGGCCGATGCGCCCGGCGTCCGAGCGGAACTGCTCGCGCGTGCGGCCGCTGCCGTCGCCGATCACCCGGGGGACCTGCGGGATGCCGTCTGAGCCGACCGACACGCCCGGCCCGACGCACGACGTGACCGCCGCCGCGGACGGACCGCAGCACCACGAGCGGGACGCGCTCCCCACCGGGGGTTCCCCGGCGCCGTCGGTCCCGCCCCCGACCTCCCCGCCGGCGCCACCGCGAGCCCCGTCGGGTCCGTCGGA
>JAFIEQ010000124.1 GCA_020832455.1 Nitriliruptoraceae bacterium | reverse complement strand
GACGCCACCAGCTGCCGCACGGGCCACCCACGCCCCCCGCCGAGGCCCCCCCCCCCGCCCCCGGGGGCGGGGCCCCGTCGCGTTCCAGCGGGGCGGGGCAGCCCCCGGTGCGGCTGCGCATCGACCTCGCCTACGACGGCGCGCCCTTCGCGGGCTTCGCGCGGCAACCCGACCAGCGCACGGTGCAAGGCACGCTGGAGGACGCGATCGAGCGGCTGTTCGGGGTGGCGGTCGCCACGACCTGCGCCGGTCGCACCGATCGCGGGGTCCACGCGCTCGCCCAGGTCGTCCACCTCGACCTCGACGCGGCGGCGCCCCGGACCGCCCGCTGGTGCGCCGACCTGGCGGTCCTGCGCCAGCGGCTCGACCAGTTGGTCGGGCACGCCATCACGGTGTGGGAGGTCCGCCGCGTCCCGTCCGGCTTCGACGCGCGCTTCTCCGCCACGCTGCGCGGCTACCGCTACCGGCTCGTCGACGGCGAGGTGGTCGACCCGATCCGCCGCCACGACCGGTGGGTGGTGGGCGAACCGCTCGCGCTCCGCCCGATGCGCGCGGCCGCCGGGCACCTGATCGGGGAGCACGACTTCGCGTCGTTCTGCCGCAAGGCGCCCGGGCGGACCACGCGCCGGGCGCTGGACGAGGTGACGCTGCGCCGTGCGGGTCCCGGGCGGATCGACGTGCGTCTGGTCGGACCGGCGTTCTGTCACCAGATGGTGCGCGCCATCGTCGGCTGTCTGGTCGAGGTCGGCCGTGGCCGGCGGGATCCGGACTGGCTCGCCGAGGTGCTCGCCGCTCGGGACCGTCGCGTCGCCGCTCGGGTCGCCCCGCCCCACGGGTTGACCCTGGAGCGGGTCGGCTACGGCCCGGGGATCCCGGCGGCCCCACCGTCGGTGGCCCGCGCGCTGCGCTTGCGCGACTGAGGTCCGCGCCTGTGGCAGGCTGCCCCGGTGCGCGGCGACCGCCTCCGGTTGACCGCCCTGCGGTCGTGCCGGTACGCTTCCCGGACGCGGTCCCCAGTGGGCCGCGCCTTCTACGTCCGGACCCGTGCGCCAAGCCGCTCGATCCCGGCTCCTCGGCGGTGCACCACCCGACCGAGCGGCGCCGTCCCGGACCACCACGGCCCCCCTCCACGTCCGGCCTCGCGTGACGGTTGCTCCGTCGCTGCGGCGCCTCGGCCCCCGGCCAACGTGAGGTCCGAGCCCGACGTGACGACATCAGGCCACCGAGGTCACAACATGCGTACCTACAGCCCCAGCGCGAAGGACATCACGCGCGAGTGGTTCATCGTGGACGCCGAGGGTCAGACCCTCGGCCGCCTCGCGACCCGCATCGCCACCGTCCTGCGCGGCAAGCACAAGCCGACCTTCACCCCGCACCTCGACATGGGTGACCACGTCATCGTCGTCAACGCGGACAAGATCGTGCTGACCGGTGGCAAGGCCGAGCAGAAGCTCTACCACGGCCACTCCGGCTTCCCCGGCGGGATCCGGTCCGTGCCCTTCGCCCAGATGCTCGAGAAGAAGCCGACCGACATCGTCGAGAAGGCCGTCAAGGGCATGCTGCCGAAGAACAAGCTCGGCAACGCCATGGGCAAGAAGCTCAAGGTCTACGCCGGCACCGACCACCCCCACGCCGCGCAGCAGCCCAAGCCGCTGCCCGACCACGTCTGACGGAGTTCCACACGATGGCGGACAAGATCTACACCGGACGACGGAAGTCCGCGGTCGCGCGTGCGCGCGTGGTCCGCGGCTCGGGCCAGTTCAGCTTGAACGGCCGGCCGTTCGAGGACTACTTCCGGACCGAGAAGCTGCGCGCCCACGTGCTGGAGCCCTTCGGGGTCCTCGAGCAGGACGGGCAGTGGGACGTGCACGCACGGATCCACGGCGGCGGCACGACCGGCCAGGCCGGTGCGCTGCGTCTCGCGATCGCCCGGGCGCTCGCCGAGGACGACCCGAACTGGCGCGACCCGCTGAAGAAGGCCGGGCTGCTCACGCGTGACGCCCGCAAGGTCGAGCGCAAGAAGTACGGCCTCAAGAAGGCCCGTCGCGCGCCGCAGTTCTCCAAGCGCTGAGCCGCTTGCGGCGCGTTCGTCGCGCCACCCCACGCACGCCGCCCCTCGTGGGCGGCGTCCGTGTGTCCGGGCACGACGCGCCGCGCACGGCGCGGTGGGACCTACGCTCGTCCGGGTGAGCGGGCACGATCCGACACGGGGACACGGTCGGGGACACGGAAGGGCAGCATGGTGGGCAGCATCTTCGGAACGGACGGCACACGCGGGGTCGCCAACGTCGACCAGACGCCCGAGCTCGCGCTCGCGCTCGGTCGCGCGCTGGTGACCGTGCTGGCCGACGAGGGGGAGCGGCGGCCCTCCATCGTCGTCGGGCGCGACCCCCGCTGGTCGGGGGAGATGCTCGAGGCGGCGCTGGTGGCCGGGATCACCTCGGCCGGTGGCGATGCCATCGCGGTCGGCGTCCTGCCCACCCCCGCGGTCGCCCACCTCACCGCGAACTCCTCCGCGGCCGCGGGGGTGATGATCTCTGCCTCCCACAACCCGGTCGGCGACAACGGCATCAAGTTCTTCGGTCCGCAGGGCTTCAAGCTCAGCGACGAGGAGGAGTCGCGGCTCGAGGCGCTCGCCCTGGCCCACGATGGGCGCCGCCCGACGGGCACCCGCATCGGCCGCCGGCTGACCGATCCGGCGGCGGTGTCGCGCTACATCGAACACCTCGCGATGATGGCCGACGTGGAGCTCACCGGGCTCAAGATCGTCGTCGACGGCGCGAACGGGGCGGCGTCCAGCGTCGCGCCGCAGGTCTACCGCCAGCTCGGCGCGGACGTGGTCACGATCCACTGCAAGCCGGACGGGGCGAACATCAACGACGCCTGCGGATCGACCTACCCGCAGGTGGTCCGGGAGGCCACCGTCGCCCACGGGGCCGACGCCGGCATCAGCCACGACGGTGACGCGGACCGGCTCATCGCCTCCGACCACGAGGGCTCCGAGGTCGACGGGGACGTCATCCTCGCCGTGCTCGCCCGGCGGATGCACCATCGCGGCACGCTCGCCAAGGACGCGGTGGCGACCACGGTCATGACCAACCTCGGCTTCAAGCGGGCCATGGTCGAGCTCGGCATCGACGTGGTGGAGACCGCGGTCGGGGACCGCTACGTGCTCGAGGCCATGCGGGCACAGGGGCTCAACCTCGGTGGGGAGCAGTCGGGGCACCTGATCAGCCTCGACCGCGCCACGACCGGCGACGGCATCCTGTCCGCGGTCCGGCTGCTGTCGACCATCCGGGCGACCGGGACGCCGCTGAAGGAACTGGCCCGGGTCATGACCCGGCTGCCACAGGTGCTCGTCAACGTCGGCGGGGTCGACAAGGCGCGCCTCGAGCAGACCGAGGCGGTGTGGGACGCCGTGCAGACCCAGGAGCAGCGGCTCGGGGACACCGGGCGGGTCCTGCTGCGTCCCTCGGGCACGGAGCCGTTGGTGCGCGTCATGGCCGAGGCGGAGTCGGAGCAGGATGCGCAGGCCGCCTGTGACCACATCGCGGACGTCGTGCGGGACCACCTGACCCTGTAGGACCGCCACGGTGGGGTCGTTCGAGGCGGCCCGGCGCGACGCTGCTCGGTAGCGTGGGCCGCGGATCCGGGCAGCGCTGCGACCGTCGGCGTCGGGAGGCCGGGTCCGGGAGGCGGCTGCCGTGGTGACGCGTGGTGTGGGGATCGGAGGGCCGTACGCCTTCCTCGGGGAGTTGGCGCGACAGGTCGAGGTGCACGGGTTCGATGCGGCCTGGGTGGCGGAGACCACCCAGGAGTCGATCGTGCAGGCCTCCGTGGCGCTGCAGGCGACCGAGCGGATCGAGGTCGGGACCAACATCGCCCTGGCCTTCCCCCGCTCGCCCACGATCACCGCGATGCAGGCCTGGGACCTCAACGAGCTGTCCGGTGACCGGTTCACCGTCGGGCTCGGCAGCCAGGTCAAGCGCATCATCGAGGAGCGGTTCTCCGCGGAGTTCAGCCAGCCCGCCAAGCGCATGGGCGAGTACGTCCAGGCGATGCAGACCGTCTGGCGTATGGAACGTGGCGAGGACGTCACCTTCGACGGTGAGCTCTACCGGGTGCTGCGACCCGGGCTCGGCGGCCGCGGGCGGGCCGCCGACCGTGCGCTGCCCCGCGTCCACGTCGCGGCGGTCGGGCCGCTGATGACCAAGGCGGCCGCCACCTACGCCGACGGCCTGCTCGGCCACCCCTTCACCTCCGACCGCTACGTCGCGGACGACGTGCTGCCACGCGTCGCGGCGGCGCTCGACGAGGCGGGTCGCGACCCGGCCGACTTCCGGGTCTGCCAGGGCGTGATCCTGTGCATCGCGGACGACCCCGAGGTCGCGATCCGTGAGGCCAAGCAGCAGATCGCCTTCTACGGCACGACCCCCAACTACCAGCCGGTGTTCGACTCCTACGACGACGGTGAGCTGACCGACCAGCTGCGCGTGGTCTTCAAGCGCGATCCGGCCGACATCGACGCGCTGGTCGCGGCCGTGCCCGACGAGGCGGTGGAGCGCTACGCGATCGCGGGCACCCCGGAGGACGTGAAGGACCGCATGGCCGACTTCGAGGCGACGGTCCGCGCCGATGGCAGCGGGGTCGGGGTCGGCCACCTGATCCTCGGTGGCGCGTGGTACCGGGTCCGCCCGGAGCGCATGGCCGAGAACCTGTGGGCCATCCTGCAGACCTTCGGCACGACCGCCGGCGACGCCTGAGCAGCTCCCGGCCGCGACCCCGGCCGCCCGGTCCGAGCGGTCAGGCGTCCAGCGGGGTCGTCGTCGGTAGGCTCAGCGCGTCCATCTCCAGGGGTGTGGACGGCCGGACGCGGGCTCGATGCGCCCGCCGCCGGGTCCACCATCGAGCCATCAGGACCAGCATGTGCGGCATCATCGGCATCACCGGACGTGACGACGCGGTCGACGGCGTGGTCAACGGGCTGCGTCGGCTCGAGTACCGCGGCTACGACTCCGCCGGGGCCGTGATCAACGACGGTCGCGAGCTGCGGGTGGTCAAGCGCGCCGGCAAGCTCGGTGAGCTCGTCAAGGCGCTCGGGGACACGCCGCTGTCCGCGTCGACGGCGCTGGGCCACACCCGTTGGGCCACCCACGGTGCACCCAACGACCGCAACGCCCACCCCCACCTCGACCCGAGCGGTCGCGTGGCCGTGGTGCACAACGGGATCATCGAGAACTACCAGGAGCTGCGCGCCTCGCTCGGTGACGGGGTGCGTTTCGCCTCGGACACGGACTCGGAGGTGGTCGCCCACCTCGTCGCCGACGAGCTCGACCGCACGCAGGACGCGGACCTGTTCACCGCGGTGCGGACCGTGCTGGCGCGACTCAAGGGCGCCTACTCGCTGTGCTTCGTCGCGGTCGACGACCCGACCACCCTGGTCGTCGCCAAGTACGAGGCACCGCTGATCGTCGCGCACGCCGACGGGGTCGGCTACTGCGCCTCCGACGTCGCCGCACTGATCGAGCACACCACCGAGGTCGCGGCCCTGCTCGACGGGCAGGTCGCGCGGATCTCCCCCGACGGCATCGAGGTGACCGACGTCGACGGTGCCAGCGTCGAACCGCACCGCTACACCGTGGACTGGGACCTGTCCGCCGCGGAGAAGCAGGGCTACGACCACTTCATGCTCAAGGAGATCCACGAGCAGCCGCAGGCCGTCGCCGACACGCTGCTCGACCGCCTCAACGCCCCCGCGCCGGGCCAGCCCGCACGGCTGACCCTCGACGAGCTCCGCATCGACGAGGGCGAGTTCGGCCGCATCGACAAGGTGTTCATCCTCGCCTGTGGCACCTCCCTGCACGCCGGGATGGTCGGCAAGCTCGCGATCGAGCACTGGGCCGGGATCCCCGTCGACGTCGAGGTGGCGAGCGAGTTCCGCTACCGCGACCCGATCGTCGACCCGCACACGCTGGTGATCGCGATCTCCCAGTCCGGCGAGACCATCGACACGATCGCGGCGGCCAGCCACGCCCGCGACCAGCGTGCGCCGGTCATCGCCATCAGCAACGTGGTCGGCTCCACGCTGGCCCGCGAGGCCGACGGGGTGCTCTACACCCACGCCGGCCCCGAGGTGGCGGTCGCCTCCACCAAGGCGTTCACCACCCAGATCGTCGCCTGCCTGCTCCTCGGTCTCTACCTCGCGCAGGCCCGCGGCCGGCTCTACACCTCCGAGGTGTCCGACACCCTCGGCCGCCTCGAGCAGATCCCGGCCGCGCTCGAGCAGGTCCTCGAGCTCGACGGGCAGATCCGCGAGCTCGCCGAGCGTTACAAGGACGTCGACTACACGATGTTCATCGGCCGGCACGCCGGGCTGCCCATCGCGATGGAGGGCGCGCTGAAGCTCAAGGAGATCAGCTACCTCCACGCGGAGGCGTTCCCGGCCGGGGAGATGAAGCACGGCCCGATCGCGCTCATCGAGGACGGCTCACTGGTCGTCGCGCTGGCACCCGCGGGCCACGTGTTCCCCAAGATGGTCTCCAACATCCAGGAGGTCCGGGCGCGCGGTGCCTCGGTGCTGGCGATCGGGACGGAGGGCTCGACCGAGGAGCTCAAGGCCCACGCGGACGACGTGCTGACCCTGCCGGAGCCACCCCACGAGCTGGCCGGGCCGGTCCTGAGCGTGGTCCCGTTGCAGCTGTTCAGCTACCACGTGGCCACCGCCCGCGGGGAGGACGTCGATCAGCCCCGCAACCTCGCGAAGACCGTCACGGTGGAGTGAGCCCGGCAGCGCGTGTCGGCGACGGCTCAACGGATCACCGCAGGTTCGCCGGTGACGAGGAGGGGATCCGGGGGTCGGTGCTCGGTCGATCTGCGCGCGACGACGAGGAACTCGCCATCCGGGGCACCGACCGGTTGACGCTCCCACCCGCCGTACACGTCGTCGATGACGAAGCCCGCATCGGTCACCGAGGCCCGGAGCTGCTCGAGAGAACGGAAGCGCAGGTCGGCGGTGGACGTGCGGGTCGTGCCGTCGTCGAACCGGAAGTGCGTCGCGAAGCTGACGACCTCACCGCTCGTGGCAGTCACCTCGGTGAACTGCTCGACCGTGCTCCCGTCCGGGAGCACCACCACCGAGCGGGACTCCTGCGGGGTCCACTGTTCCCAGGCACGTGCCCGCGGATCGCGGCTGTCGAACACCAGTCGGCCGCCTGGAACCAGCACGCGCGCCAGCTGGCGCAACGTCGCCGACCAGTCGTCGTCGCTGATGAGGAACTGGGCCACGTGCCGGGTCATGAGGACGAGGTCGAAGCGCTCGTCCTGCACGCAGGCCGCGGTTCCCTCGGCCCACCGCACCGCCTCGGCGTTCGGCTTGGCGCGCGCAGCCGCGAGTGACGCTGCTGCTGGATCCAGTCCGGTCACCCGGTGTCCGGCCGCAGCCAACGCCACGGTGAGCCGTCCGGTCCCACAACCCAGATCGAGCACCCGGACAGCCGGCGTCTCGGTGGCCACCGAGAGGAAGAACTCGTCGATCCGGGACCAGCCGTACTCCGCGTCGTACACCGGGATCAGCCGCGGATCACGGAACTCCGCCTGCTCCATGTGCCGATCCTGTGGACGCGCCCGGACGACCGCTACCTCGTCGGTGTCACAGCAGGCTGGGGATCTTCTGCTCCTCGGCGAGGTTCGCGCGACGGAAGTAGAACGTGACGACCGTGGCGACCAGCACGATGAACAGCGAGTACAGCGCCGGCACGATCAGCAGCTCGCCGAGTCGGGGGTTGCCGTCGAAGCTCAGCAGGATGATCGCGATCGCCAGCGGGCCGTTCTGGATCCCGGTCTCCAACCCGATGGTGCGGGCGTTCGCCGGATGCAGCTTGATGCCGCGGGCGATCCCGTAGGAGATGGTGATGCCGAGCAGCCCGAGGAACACGGCCACGAGGTAGACCTGCCACGGGGTGATGACCAGCAGGCGCCAGTTGCGCGGCACCCAGGTCACCAGCAGGAACACGATGAAGAACAGGCCGAAGAAGCCGCCCATCAGCTCCATGACGGCACCGATGTTGGCGTTGCGGCTCCGGATCCACATCCCCACCGCCACCGGCACGAGCAGGATCGCGAGCGTGACGAGGATGTTCTCGACGGGGATCTGCAGGTCGGTCCCGCCCGGCATCAGCTGGCTGCCGTAGATGAGCAGCGCCAGCGGCGTCATGATCAGCGCCCACAACGTCGAGTTGGTGGTCATCATGACGCTGAGCGCCAGGTTGCCCTTCGAGAAGAACGTGAAGATGTTCGACGTCGTGCCGGCGGGGACCGACCCCATGAGCAGCGCCCCGACGGCGACGGGCGCGGCGTACTCCGCCGGGAGCGGCAGGATCAGGCCGAGCACGAGCAGGAACGCCAGGAACGGCATGATCCCGAACTGGGTCACCCAGCCGATGATGAGCCCCTGCGGACGGCGCAGCGCGGAGCGGAAGTCGCGGGGGGTGAGGCCCGCGCCGAGGCCGAACATGATGATGAACACCAGGCCGACGAGCATGGCCTGCTCGAAGTCGGTGACCACCTCGTGGTCGGCCGGCGGGCCCTCGAGGGCCAGGATGAGCGATGCGGTGAGCGACATGGCTACTCCGTCTCCCCGCCGGCGGCGTCCGCCGGCCGTCGGTCCGCACCCGCGCTGACGGTGGCACGCAGGTCCTTGCGCAGGATCTTGCCGATCGGGCTCTTCGGGAGCTCGTCGATGAACTCGACGCTGCGCGGCACCTTGTAGGCCGCGAGGTGCTCGCGGCAGTGGGCGATGACCGCGTCCCTCGAGGGAGCGGGATCGTCCGCGACCACGTAGGCGCGCACCGACTCGCCGGTCTTGGGATCCGGCGTGCCGATCACGGCCACCTCCTGCACCCCGTCGAGCGCGGCGATGCACTCCTCGATCTCGTTCGGGTAGACGTTGAACCCGCTGACCAGCACCATGTCCTTCTTGCGGTCCACGATCCGGAAGTAGCCGTCGGCGTCCATCTCCGCGATGTCGCCGGTGCGCAGCCACCCGTCGCGCAGCGTCTCCTCGGTGTCCTCCGGCCGCTGCCAGTAGCCCTGCATGATCTGCGGACCCTTGGCGACCAGTTCGCCCGGCTGTCCCAGCGGCACCTCCGCGCCCTCGTCGTCGACGCAGCGCACCTGCGTGGACGGCACGGGGATGCCGATGGTGCCGTCCTTGTTCATCCCGCCGAGGGGGTTGAACGTCAGGACCGGCGAGGACTCGGTCAGCCCGTAGCCCTCCACGATCGGCGTGCCCGTGACCTCGCGCCAGCGCTCCGCGACCGGCTGGTGCAACGCCATCCCGCCGGCGGCCGAGGCACGCAGCTGCGCTGGCGGGTGTTCGAGGAACCAGCGCTCGTTGAGCAGCGCGTTGTAGAGCGTGTTCACCCCGGTGACCCAGGTGAGCGGGTAGTTCTCGAAGGCGCGCTTGAGGTTGTTCGGCGGCCGCGGCGAGGGCACCAGGATGTTGTGCGCCCCCATGTGGTAGAAGCCGACGAGGTTCACCGTGAACGCGAACACGTGGTACAGCGGCAGGGCGGTGAGCACGGTCTCCTCACCCCGTCGGATGTGGGAACCGGTCATCGCCAGCATCTGCAGCGTGTTGGCCACGAGGTTGCCGTGCGAGAGCATCGCGCCCTTGGAGACCCCCGTGGTGCCCCCGGTGTACTGCAGCGCGGCCAGGGAGTCCGGCCCGATGGCTTCGAGGTGGGTCGCGACGCTGGAACCCTGCTCGCGCCGCTCGGCGCCGGCGTCGAGGGCGTCGCGCAGTGGGGTGTGGGCGACGTTGACGTCCGGCAGCGTGCGGCTGAAGTAGCGCTGGGTCGCCCAGATGATGGTGGCGATGACCTTGGGGAGGAACTCGGAGATCCGCACCGTCACGACCGTCTCGATGCCGGTCTTCGGCAGCACCTCGTCGAGTCGGTCGGCGAACATGTCGATGACCACCAGCGCGCGCGAGCCCGAGTCGTTGAACTGGTGGATCATCTCCGTCGCGGTGTAGAGCGGGTTGGTGTTGACCAGCACGCACCCGGCCTTCAGCACCCCGAAGGCCACGACGGGGTAGCTGAGGCAGTTCGGCATCTGGACCGCGACCCGGTCACCGGGCTCGAGTCCGGCCACCTCGCGCAGGTACAGCGCGAAGTCGTCGGACAGCCGTTCGACCTCGCGGTAGCGCAACACCCCGTTCATCCCGTTGGGCATGACCTGGGTGAACGCGACCTCGTCGGCGTGCTGCTCGGCGGACCACGACAGCAGGGCCGCCAGGTTGCGGAAGGGGACGTCACCGAGCGTCGGCTCGACGTCGTCCGGGTAGTGGCTGAGCCAGGGTTGGTCGGTCATGGTCGGTCCTCGTCCGGTGCGCATGCCACCCGGCACGGTGCGAGCGAGGACGCACCGGCTCCGATCCGGGTGGCCGGATGCGCATCATGCCCGAGCGGACCGGCCGGTGTGGTGCCGGCCTCAACCGCCGGTGTGTTCGAGCGCGTCGCGCAGCCGTGCGGCGGTCGTGTCGAGCGCGTCGCGCGAGGGCGCGGGGGCGTAGTCGACCGACAGCGTCAGGGCGTCACCGTCCTGGCGAGGCAGCACGTGCAGGTGCGCGTGGAAGACCTCCTGGCCGGCGACGACCCCGTCGGCGAGGAACAGGTTCACGCCTTCCGCGAGGCCGAGCCGCCGCTGCGCAGCGGCGATCCGCTGGCCGAGCCGGAACATCGCGGCGCCGTCCTCCGGGTCGAGGTCGTGCAGCCCGATCGCGTGGCGCCGGGGGATGACCAGCGTGTGCCCCTCGCCGATCGGGAGGATGTCGGCGAACGCGACCACCCGCTCGTCGCCGGCGACGAACGAGGCCTCCGCCTGGCCGGCCAGGATGTCGCAGAAGATGCAGTCGTCCATGGTCGTGCCTCCGGAGGCTCGTGGCGCGTGGCCGGTGCGCCACGCCGCATCCTGCCCGAGCGGGTGGGGCGGTGCGAGGGTTCGGCGTAGGCTCGCCCCGTCGATGAGGAGACGCACGGTGCCGGCAGCAGCCGCGGGGGTGGGCGGGGACGCCGTCCCGCTGCTCGATGCCGCGGCGGCCCGTGCCGGCGACGAGGCCGCCGTGGCGGCCGGGGACAGCTGGGCCGGACTGATGGCACGCGCGGCGGGCCACCTCGCCCGCCACACGGTCCGCTTCGCCGGGCGGGGGGCGGGGCTCAAGGTCGCCGTCGTGGTCGGCAAGGGCAACAACGGTGGCGACGGGTGGGCGGCCGCGCGCCTGCTGGAGCGCCGCTACGGCGCGCAGGCCTGGGTGATCGCCGTGCACGGCCTGCAGGTCGAGCTCAGCGCGGAGGCCGCGGCCGAGCGCGCGGCCTGGCGCCGTACCCGGGGACGCACGAGCGCCGGCACGGATGCGCTCGAGCCGGCGCTGCGCTGGTGCGACGTCGCCATCGACGCCGTGCTCGGCACGGGCATCCGTGGCGAGGTCCGTGACGAGGCGGCGATCGCCACCCGGGCCCTGCGCGCCGCGCACGACGCCGGCACCCCGGTCGTGGCCTGCGACGTGCCCTCGGGGGTCTCGTCCGACGACGGGCAGGCCGCACGGGACGCGGTCGTCGCGGATCTGACGGTCACCTTCGGTGCGCGCAAGCGCGGGCTGGTGCTGCACCCGGGCGCGGCGCACGCCGGCCGGGTCGCGGTCGCGAGCCTGGGTCCCGGGACCGACGCGTGGGTGCGCTCCCCGGCCGCCACGCAGGCGAGCGACACCGGGCGCGGTCCGTGGATGGCGCTCACCGCCCGTGGCGCCGCACCGACGCCGCTCGCCGTCGACGCGG
>JAFIEQ010000123.1 GCA_020832455.1 Nitriliruptoraceae bacterium | reverse complement strand
GCGGGGGGGGGGGCGGCCGGCCCGGCCGGGCCGCCCCCGGCGCCCCCACCCCGGCCGGCGGCGCCGCCCCCCCCGGAACCGGGGGCCTGGTAGTTCGGCGCCTCGTTGACGACATCGACGTCGTGCACGTGCGACTCGCGGGTCCCGGCCGCGGTCTGCTTGACGAACCGGGCGCGCTCGACGAGCGAGGGCAGGTCGACGGCACCGACGTAGCCCATCCCCGAGCGCAGGCCGCCCTCGAGCTGCCCGGTGACCTCCGCGACGCTGCCGCGGTAGGGCAGCAGCCCGGAGACGCCTTCCGGGACGAGCTTGGTCGGCTGCTGGCGTGCCTCGGCCGCGCTCCCCCCGGCCCGGTCGGCCTGGAAGTAGCGGTCGGCCGAGCCCGCACGCATCGCGTCGATCGAGCCCATGCCCCGGTACTCCTTGTAGCGACGGCCACCGGCGAGGACGAGCTCGCCCGGCGACTCGTCGGTCCCGGCCAGGATGTTGCCGACCATGACCGCGTTGGCGCCGACCGCGAGCGCCTTGACGATGTCGCCGGAGTAGCGCACGCCGCCGTCGGCGATGGTCGCAACGCCGACCTCGGCGGCCGCGCGGGCCGCTTCCATCACGGCGGTGAACTGCGGCATCCCGACGCCGGTGACCACCCGGGTCGTGCAGATCGAGCCGGGCCCCACCCCGACCTTCACCACGTCCGCGCCGTGGTCGGCGCAGGCCCGCACGGCGTCACCGGTCGCGACGTTGCCGACCATGAGCGGCACGTCGGGGTGCCGGTCCTTCAGCTTGGCGGCGAACTCGAGGATCCCGGCGGAGTGGCCGTGCGCGGAGTCGATGGCGAGCAGGTCGACGCCGGCGGCGACGAGTGCCTCGGCCCGCTCCTCGCCGTCTGGGCCGACCCCGACAGCGGCGGCGGCGAGCAGTCGTCCGCGCGCGTCCTTGGCGGCGGCCGGGTACATGCGGACCTTCTCGATGTCCTTGAAGGTGAACATGCCGGTGAGCTTGCCCGTGTCCGGGTCGACGATCGGGAGCTTCTCCACCCGCGCGTCCTGCATCCGGTCGCGCGCCTGGTCGAGGGTGGTCCCCGGGACGGCGGTGACCAGCCCCTCGGTCGTCATGTACTGGGAGATCGGGGTCCCGTACTCCGCGCCGAGCCGCAGGTCCCGGTTCGTCACGATCCCGAGCAGCCGGCCCTCGCCGTCGACGACGGGGAAGCCCGAGACGCGGTAGCGGGCCATCAGCTCGAACGCGCGGTCGACCGCGTCGTCGGGGCCGAGGGTGACCGGGTCGACGATGAAGCCGGACTCCGACCGCTTGACCGACTCCACCATGGCGGCTTGATCGGCGACCGAGGCGTTCTTGTGGATGACCCCGAGCCCGCCCTGTCGTGCGAGCGCGACGGCCATGGCGGCCTCGGTGACCTTGTCCATCGCTGCCGACAACAGCGGGAGGCGCAGCTCGATCGACGGGTGCAGGCGGGTCGACACGTCGACGTCACGGGGGAGCACGGCCGACGCCTGCGGCGTCAGCAGCACGTCGTCGTAGCTGAGTGCCTCGGTGATCTCGGACACGGTGACCCCTCGGGACGGAGAGCGGGCGACAGGGCGCTGGGGGGCGAACGGTAGCGCCCGTGGTCGTCGATCCCGCCCGACCGTGCGTCCGTTCCCCACCGTCCCTCCGGCCCGCGCGCACCGAAGGCCCGACATGCCGAACGCCCTGCCTACCCACGCACCCGGACCGGACCTGTCCACACCCCGTGGCACGGGCGGTCCGCACCGGCCGAAGGGCGGGTCACGCCGGTGGTCCACGGCGTGGCTGGCGTGCCTCGCCCTGCTCGCGGCGGTCGCCTGCACCGATCCGGCGGACCCGCCCGGTGGCGCGCAGGGCGCCGGCGTCGGGGTCCTGGACCTGGCCGACGAGCAGGTGGTGCTCGAGGTCCAGCGCTGCGCGCTGCGCTCCGGGCGCTTCCCCGATGAGCTGGCCACCGACGGCACGGAGACGCTGCTGGTCGCGGCGGGGCGCACGGCCGCGGACGAGCCGGTCGCGGTCACCATCCGGCGGACCCGCAGTCAGACGGCCCCGCAACGGATCGAGACCGTCGAGGTCGGCGTGGGCCCGGACCAGGACGGGACACTCGAGGCGTTGGTGCTCTACCGCGCCGAGGACACCGAGGGCGGTGGGTGGCACGAACTCGACCCCAACGCCGCCGACCCCCGGGTCCCGGTGGCCGCTCCCCTGCTGGCGCTCGACGGGGCGTCGCTGCGGGCGCTCGGGACCGGGTACCGCGCCACGACCGGGGAGGCGGTGACCGTCCAGCTGGAGGCGAGCTGTCCGGTCGTCACCGACGAGGTCCCCGGCATCGCGTGACACGCTCGGCCGTGCGGCACCCGCCCGGCCGGCGCGGCCGGACTTCCGCATACGTGCGACACGTAGTACCTTGCGTCGCATGGGACCTGGCAACGACACCCTCACGCAGCTCCGACGCGGAGCGCTCCCCCACTGCGTCCTGGCCGTCATCGGCGAACAGGACCGCTACGGGTTCGAGCTGGTGAAGCTGCTCTCGGAGCGGTCCGGGTTCGAGATCAGCGAGGGAACGATCTACCCCCTGCTCTCCCGGCTGCGGCGGGACGGTCTCGTGGAGACCACCTGGCGCGAGTCGGAGAGCGGCCCACCCCGCCGGTACTACCGGCTCACCACCGACGGCGCACGCGCGTTGGCCGGCTTCCAGATCGCCTGGGTCGAGTTCCGCGATGCGGTCGACGACCTGCTGGCGATCACCGAGCGCTCCGGAGCGAGCGATGGAACGTGACGAGCCCGACACCCACGGGGAGAACGACATGACCGACGCCCACGACCCGATCGCCGACTACCTCGCTCGGCTCGAGCGCGCCGCGGCGGAACTGCCCGACGACGTCGCGGCTGAACTCGTCACCGACATCCGTGCGCACCTCGACGAGGTCCGCCACCACGATCCGGGGGACGCCAGAGCCCGCCAGGCGCTGGACGACCTCGGCACCCCGGAGACCGTGGTCGCTGCGGCGCGCGCCGAACTCGTCCCCGACGAGGCCGGCGCACCCGTCGCTCCCCCGGCGCCCCCCATGGCCCCTCGCGGTGGGATCGGGCGGGAGATCCTGGCCTTCGTGCTCGCGGTGCCGGGTCCGGTCGTGGCCGTGGTGCTGGCACGCACGGTCGGCGGCACCGCCGGGTCCGCACCGGCCACGCTCGTGCTCCCGCCGCTGCTGGTGCTCCTCGCCGGCTGGGTACTGGTGTGGACGTCCCGATGGTGGAACGCCGGCGACAAGGCCCTCGCCACCGCGCTGTGGCCGTTCGGCTTCCTGCTCCCGCTGGCCCTCTGGCTCGTCCCGACGCAGACGTGCACGACGATGAACGGCCAGGAGATCTGCGAGGGCTTCGCCCTGGCACCGGCGGTCGGGATCGGGCTGTTCATCGCGCTGATCGTCCTGGTGCTCGGCGGCACGGCATGGCTGTTCGCCCGGGCCTCACGCCGGGCGAGCGACCCCGGGACGGCGCACGCGCGCACGACCGAGCAGCACGCGGGGAGCCGCTGAGCGAGCGGGCGACCGCGCGACGACGCGACCCGCCGGTTCAGGCGGCGCCGATGTCGGCGAGCGCCTGCTTCCAGGCCTCCTGGTCGCGCGCCTCGGGCACCGGGTTGCGGTCGGTGTAGATGACCTTGCCGTCGCGGTCGATGATGAACGTGCCGCGGACCGCGATCCCGAGGGTGTCCTCGAAGACGCCGTAGGTGCGGGCGACCTCGCCGTGGGGCCAGAAGTCGCTGAGCAACGGGAACTCGAAGCCCTGCTCGTGGGCCCAGCGGGCGTGGGTCGGCGGCGCGTCGACCGACACCGCGAGGGTCTCCACCCCGTCGTTGCGGAACGTCTCGATCGAGTCGCGGATCTGGCACATCTCGCCCTCGCAGACCCCGGTGAACGACAGGGGGTAGAAGACGAGCACCACGTTCTTCTTGCCGCGGTAGTCCGAGAGCCGCACGGGCTGGCCCGTCTGGTCCTTCAGCTCGAAGTCCGGGGCGGTGTCGCCGATGGAGACGCTCATCGTGTGCTTGCTCCTCGCAGGGGCCCGGACACGGCCGTCCGGGTCGTCGGGCGCGCAGGCTATACCGGCGGTCGATCACCGACCCGACCGGCCCCCTGGGCCAGCCGGGCCAACGCGGGGATCGCTGCGAGCTTCTCCTCGGTCAGTTCGTCCCACACGATCCGGGCCGGCGCCCGTGGGGTCGCACGGTCGACGACGACCACCTCGTCGGGGGTGACGATGAGATCGACCTCGACGTCGTGGGCGGTACGGGGGACGACGCCCGGCTCGAGCACCTGGACCGGGTGCACGGTGGTGGCGACCAACGTGTCCGGACCGATCAGCCCGGCCTGCGAGGCGATGGCGAACTCCAGGTCGCTGAACCCACCGCCCTTGCCCAACCGCGCGCCGTCCCGGCCGACCGCGACGCAGCCGGTGACCACCAGGTCGACCGGATCGAGTGCATCGAGCCCGACGGTCCGCGCCGACGCGCTCGCCCCGGCGATCGACGACGCCCGTCGCGGCGCATCGGCGAGGTGGTCGGGATCCAGCAGGAAGAACGGATCCGGTCCCGCCAGGCGCGGCACCGCCATGTAGACGGTGCGGCCGTCCTCGAGCGCCCGCTGGCGGACCGGCCACTGCGGGCTGTCGGGGTTGGCCTTCAGGGTGCGCATCGCGTCCCAGGCGGGCGTCGCGCGCAGCCGCTCGGCGGCAGCCTCCGCGCCGACGAAGTTGGAGATGCGGTGGCGTGGTCCGGGGAAGCGCCGGATCCGCTCGACCTCCAGGCGCGACCACACCTCGTCGCGCAACGCCGCCTTCGCCGCCAGCAGGTCGCGGTCCCCACCGGCGTCGTGGTCGTGGCGTCGCGGCGTCCGCGGGCTCACGAGCCGCCGGCGAACCCGTCGGTGCGGCGCGGCGCCAACTCGACGGTGTGGTCGGCACCCTGCGCCACCTCGCCGGTGTCCTCGGGCTCCTCGACCTCGCGTGGCGGCGGGAAGGCGACCAGGCGTGCGGAGGCGTCCTCGGCGAGCACCGCCTCCACCCCACGTCGCGAGCGGACCTCGTCGATCCGGTCGAGCTGCCGTTCGAGCTGCCCGCGGCGCGTGGTCGTCAAGGCGTCGTAGGCCCGCTGGGTGGTCTCCAACCCGCGGCCGAGCTTGTCGAGCTGGTCGGTGAAGCGGCCCCACTGGTCCCGGAACCCCGCGAGCACCTGCAGGATCTCGTCCGAGGTGCGTTCCAGGGTGAAGGCGTCCACGGCCGCACGGATCACCGCCAGCACGGCGAACAACGTCGAGGGCGCACACACCACGACCCGCTGCGCCAACGCGTCGTCGAGCAGGGTCGGGTCCTGCTCGTGCACGAAGCCGTAGACCTGCTCGTTGGGGATGAACAGCAGCACGCAGTCGACCGTGCCGTCCTGTTCGTCCACGTAGCCGCGGTCCGCGATCTCCTTCACCCGGGCGCGGACCGCCTTGAGGAAGTCGCGTCGTGCGAGATCACGGTCGGCGGCACCCGGCGCCTCCAGCATGTCGAGGTAGCGACCCAGCGGGAACTTCACGTCCATGTGCACGACGCGGTCACCGGGCAGCAGGAACGTGACGTCGGGGCGGGTGCCGGAGCGGGTCGTGACCTGCGTGCGGTAGTTGACGCCCTCCACGAACCCCGCGGCCCGCAGCACGTCGACCGCCATGCGCTCCCCCCACTGCCCCCGGGCCTGGGAGCTGGTCAGCGCCTCGCGCAACGCCCCAGTGGTGCGCCCGAGCTCCGCATGCTGCCGGGCCACCCCCTGCAGTTGCTCCGCGAGCTGGCCGTACTGCGTGGACCGCCGGCGTTCGGCGTCCTGGAGCAGCTCGTCGACGCGCCCCACGGTGGTCGCCAGCCGGGCCAGTTCCGCATCGATCAGTTCCTTGCGGCCCTCCACGTGGGCCGCCGCGGAGCGGACCCGCTGGTCGAGCTGTTCCGAGGCCACGCCGACCAGGGTGTCGACCGCGCGTTGCAGCTCCTGGCCCGCGGGCTCCGACGCCGCGGTGGACGCCGGCGGGCGCACCCGGCGGGCGACGATCCAGGCGCCGAGCGCACCCGCCGCCAGCGCGACGACGACCACCAGCACGACGAGCCCCGCCGTGCCCACCCCGACGGACGCGATCACGATCCCTCCAGCTCCGCTGGCACCGTGCGGTGCCGGTCACCACGGACCCTACGGGTGGGGGGTGACATCACCCGGGACCTCGCGCCGGCGACCTCGCGCCGGCGCCCTCGCACCGCAGACCGCGCTCAGCGGTCCTCGAGCCAGCCGGCCTCTTCGCGTTCGATCTTCTCGAAGGGGTCGTTCTCCAGCAGCTCGTCGGACTCGGGATCCAACGCCGGCTCACGACGCACCGGCTGCACGGCGGTGGAGGGGAAGTCGGCGAGCTCGCCCGTGGGACGCCGGTCCCAGTGCGCGAAGGTCAGCGGCGTCTGCAGGTACAGCGCGAGCAGTTCCGCGGTGGCCACGATGGAGTCGAGGTGGGTGCGCTCGTGGTTGTGGGTCGCGTCGGTCCCGAACCCGATCAACGCCGCACGGGTCTCCGCGCCGGCCTCCAGGGCGGAGGCGACGTCCGAGCGGTAGTAGCGGAACACGTCGCGGTTGACCTCGAGCCCGTGCGCCTGCCCGAGCGCGCACAGCCGGCGCGTGAGGTGGTAGTCGAAGGGGCCGTGCATGTCCTGCATGGCGACGGTGACACCGGTCTCCGTGGACTGCTGCCCCGGCGCGACGACCGCGGAGTCGACCGAGACCATCTCCGCGACGTCGTGGGCCAGGCCGCTGGCCGCGCCGTGCCCGACCTCCTCGGTGATGGTGATGAGCAGGTGGGCGCTGACCGACAGCTCGCAGCCCGCGTCGATGACGGCCTTGAACGCCGCCAGTGCGGCCGCGACCCCGGCCTTGTCGTCGAGGTGGCGCGAGGTCACGAACCCGGCGCGGGTGATGACCGGGTAGGCGACCTGCGCGACGAAGTCGCCGATCTGGATCCCGAGCGCACGCACGTCGTCGGGCGTGTGGACCTTCTCGTCGATGCGCACCTCGACGTGGTCCCAACCGATCGGGTGGGTGTCGATGGCGTCGCCGAAGGCGTGACCGGACGCCTTGGTCGCCAGGATCGTGCCGGTGTAGGAACGCTCCTGGTCGTCGGTGAAGATCGACACCCGGGTGCCCTCGGAGAACCGTGCGCTGTGGGTCCCCACCGGCGCGAGTTCGAGGCGGCCACGCTCGTTGATGCCGCGCACCATGCACCCGATCGTGTCGGTGTGCACGACGATCGCGCGGTCGAGGGTGGAGCTGTCCTGTGACCCGGTGATCGTGCCGACCATGGCCCCACGGCGGGTCAGCTCGAAGGGGAGCCCGATCTCCTGCAGGCGCTCCCCCACCTTCTGCATGATCACGTCGGTGCGACCCGACGGCGAGGGGATGCGCAGCAGCTCGAGCAGCACCTCCTGCATCCAGGCGGTGTCGATGGCGAGCTTGGTGGCGTTGTGGTGGAGAGGCGTCATGGCGCGAGACCGTAGCGACTCACGGCGCTTCTGCGGCGGCCGCCATCGAACGGACGACCAGGTCGATCACGGGACGGGGGCCGGCGCTGGACCGCGTGACCGCGACGATGCGTCGGGAGCGGGCCGGCTCGAGCGGTCGGGCGACCACCGCCGCACCCAGCGACGCGTCGAGCACGAGGCGAGGCAGCAGCGCGATCCCGGCCCCCTGTGCGACCAGCGCGGCGCTCGTCGCCAACCCCACGAACTCCCACCGTGCGGACGGGGCGCCCTCCACGTCGGCGAGCCACCGGTCGAAGGCCTCCCGGGAGGGCTCACCGGCCGGCGCGCAGATCCACCGTTCGTCGTGCAGTCGCGCGAGCGTGGACCGGTCGGCCGGCGCGTCCAGGGCCGCCGGGTGCCCGCGGGGCAGCGCCAGGACCACCTCGTCGCGCCGCAGCGGGTCGAGGTGCAGGCCGGGTCGGGCGGGCTCGGCTGCGCCGTCCCAGTCGTCGACCACGGCGACGTCGAGGTCACGGGCACGCAGCCCGGCGAGCGCGTCCGCGGGTCCGGCCTGGCGCACGGTGACCTCGACCCCCGGGTGGGCGTCACGCAGGCGAGCCAGGCCACGCGCCAGCAGGACCGCGGTGGACGGTGGGGTCGCGAGCACGACCCGACCCGTCGGGCGCTCGAGCTCGTCGGCGAGAGCCGCCTGTGCGGCCTCGACGTCGGCCAGGATCCGCTCCGCGTGCACGACCAGCCGTCGCCCGGCGGGGGTGAGCTGCGCGGTCCGGGCGCTGCGCTCGAGCAGGGCGACGCCGGCCTCCCGCTCCAGGGTGGCCAGCTGCTGGGACACCGCGGACGGCAAGGCAGCGGCCGGGGGCACCGGTGGGGTCCCCGACCCGGTCCGGCTCGCCGCGAGCGCCCGCACCGCCCGCGCCGCGAGCCGCGGACTCGGATCCGTCGTGCTGACCCTGCCGGACAACCCGACCGGCACGTTGGCCGGGGCCGTCCGGGTCGCCGAGGTCTGTGCCGTCGCGCGCGAGCACGACCTCGTGATCGTCGCCGACGAGATCTACCGCGACCTGCTCCACGACGCGACGGTCGCCTACGTGAGCCCGGCCGAACTGGCGCCCGAGCGGACCGTGGTGACGACCGGGCTCAGCAAGAGCCTCGCGGTCGGCGGGTGGCGCACGGGCGTCGCGAGGCTGCCCCAGGGTCCCCTCGGCCGTCGGCTCCACGACCGGCCCACGGAGATCGCGAGCGAGGTGTGGTCGAGTGCACCGATGCCGATCCAGCACGCCGCGGCGTGGGCGTTCCGCGAACCACCATCCGTGCGTGAGCGGATCGCCGCCAGCCGCCGGGTGTGCGGCACCATCACCCGGGCCGTGGCGGACCGGTTCCGCGACGCGGGCGCACACGTGGCGCCGGTCGCCGGCGGGTTCTACCTCGCGCCCGATCTCGGCCCGACCCACGAGGCCACCCTCGCCGCCCGGCACGGCATCACCACCGGCAGCCACCTGGCGGCGCGGCTGCTCGAGCACCACGGGTTCGCGACCCTGCCGATCGGTGCCTTCGGCAGTCCCGACGGCGTGCTGCGCCTGCGGGTGGCCACCAGCCTGCTGTGCGGTGACGACGAGGCACAACGACACGCCACCCTGGCGGCGACCGACCCGACCGCCCTGCCGTGGGTCGCGGGCCACCTCGACGCCATCGAGGACGCGCTGGGGACCCTGCTCGCGACCTGAGGCTCCACGACCCCACCGTCGTCGGACGTCACAGCACCGGGGCGGGTCGTCGCAACAGCGGCCGTCCGGCCAACGCCTGGCGCAACGTCCACACCGACACGACGGCGAGGGCGAGGGTCACCGCCCCGAGGACGGTGCCGCGCACCAGCAGCGACCACGTGGTCCACGCGAGCGCCACCGCGGTCAGTGGCAGCACCTGCAACGCGTGCATGGAGAGGAAGTGGGAGACCCGGAGGTCACCGTGGCGGGTGCTCCAGTCGACGACCGGCAGGCCCGGTCCACCGTCGGGGCCACCCACCGAGTGCTGCCTCCGGCCGGCCATCGCGAAGCCCGACACCGCCGCGAGCAGGAACAGCCACGACCCGGCGCGCCAGGCGGCGGTCAGGACCGGATCGAGCGGCGCACCGTCCGCGCCGACCAGCGGCCGGAACGTCGCGACCAGCGCGACGAGGAGCATCGTGGCCGTGGCCACCACGATGGCCAGCACCATCACCCGCCAGGCCCGTGCGTTGGACGACCCTTGCACGTTGAAGTGCGAGGTGGTCCCGCGCAGCGGCTGCACCGCGATCGGGACCATCTCGGCGATCATCGTGCCCGCGAGCAGCAGCGCGACGACCCGCTGCGCGACCGGTCCGACATCGAGCGCCGGCACGAGCACGGCCATCGTCGCGAGGTACACCGCGATCGAGACGGCGAACTTCAGCGGCTTCGCCGCGGGGTGGACCCCGAGGACGCGGGGCGCGTCGATGAGCAGCGCCACCGCGCAGACCACGCCGAGCAGCAGGTGCGCGCCCGCGACCCCGAGCAGCACGGGATCGAGCGGTCCGAGGACGCCCATCAACGGTCCGCACCGGACGTCGCGGGACGGCTCCGCTCGTCGGTCATCCCGGACATGATGGTGCCCATCAGCCGCACCCGGGCCCACCGGGGCAGCAGGATGAGCGAGAAGCCGAGCAGCTTGGCCAGCCCACCCGGACGGACCGTGGAGCGACGTCCCCCGAGGCTGCGCAGCGTGGCGCGGGCCACGACCTGTGCGTCGGCGGCGGAGGACATCGTCATGGACGCCTGCTCCGCGAACCCGCTGCGGGTCGGACCGGGCGCGGTCGCGAGCACCTGGACACCAGCGGGCTTGAGTTCGAGACGCAGCCCCTCCGCGAAGCTCTGCACGAACGCCTTGGTCGCCGCGTAGGTGGCGGTCCGCGGCACACCCTGGAACCCCACCACGGACCCGAACAGCACGATGCCACCGGCCCCGCGCGCCTCCAGACGCCGCGCGAAGCCGTGGCTGAGCGCCACAACGGCACGGCAGTTGACGTCGATCATCGCGAGCTCGTCGGCGAGGTCGCGGTCGACGAAGTGGCCCGTGCTACCGAAGCCCGCGGCGGCGACGAACAGGCCCACATCGAGCCCACGGGTCGCGTCGAGCACCGCATCGACACCCGACGGGCTCGTGAGGTCGGCGGCGACGACCCGCGTCCCGACGTCGTGCGCGACGTGCAGCTCGTCGGCCAGCGCGTCGAGGACCGCACCGCGACGGGCGACGAGCACGACGTGGATCCCGGCCTCGGCCAGCAGCGTCGCGGTGGATCGGCCGATGCCGTCCGATGCGCCGGTCACCACCGCCCAGGGGCCGTAGTGCGCGCGCAGCTCCCGCTGCCATCGACTCGGGGCGGGCCGTGCGGGCGATGCAGGTGATGCGGTCGTCATGGTGGTTCCTCTTCTCGGTGGTCCCGGTGGTTGGAGCAGCGATCCGGGTCCGCGACCCGACCGATGGGATGTTGATCATCATGCGATGAGCGCATGCGCGTGCCCGTGAGCAGCCCACCCCACTCAGCCGGCGAGATGCTCCCGCGCGCTGGTGAGGATGCGATCGCGCAACGACGGGTCCTCGACGAGCCGGGCGAGCACGACCGCGCCGATCATCGTCGAGGCGTGCACGAGCGCGTCGTCGTGGAACCCGGGATCGGGTCGCTGCGGGTGCAGCTTGCGCTCCAGCATCGTGAGGATCCCCTTCGCCGCCGCCACGAACCCGGCGCGAACCGACGCGGACTGCCGAGGGGCATCGGTCCCCAGCGAGGCGACCACGCAGCCTGCCGACGGGTCGGCCACGTGCCCCGGGGACAGGTAGGCGTCCAACACGTCCTCGAGCGTGCGGTCGTCGGCGAACGCCCGCTCGGCCGTCTGGTCCGCAGCCGCCGTGACGGCGGCTGCGATCAGCTCGTCACGATCCCGGAAGTGGGCGTAGAAGCCGCCGTGGGTGAGCCCGGCCCGCTCCATCAGCGTCGGGATGGACGGCCCGTCGATCCCCTCCTGACGGATCGCCTCGGCGGTCGTGGCGACGATGCGCGCACGGACCTGCTGCTTGTGCCCTTCCGGGTAGCGCACCGGGATCCCCTATCATAGTATGATGACCATCATCCCATAGTCGACGTGGTGACGCAACCCGGTCCCCGCGCCACGGACGGGGCCCATCCCCCGTCGAACGAGCCGACGGAGCGAGGCGTGCGCGACCACCCACGAGCCCGTGGGCTCACCCGATGACCGCGCCCACCTCGCAGCCCGGGCTCGGGGGGGGGGGGGGGGGGGGGGGGGGGGGGGGGGGGGGGGGGGGGGGGG
>JAFIEQ010000122.1 GCA_020832455.1 Nitriliruptoraceae bacterium | reverse complement strand
AGGGGCGCATCAGCAGTCAAGCCGCTGACACCCCCTAGCTTGCCCAGTGAGCGGCCGCCGGGCGGGCCCGATGACCATCGAGGAGCCACGTTGAACGAGCTCGAGATGACCGACCCGCTGTGGTTCAAGGACGCGATCATCTACGAGCTGCACGTGCGCTCGTTCTTCGACGCGAACGGCGACGGCATCGGCGATTTCGCCGGGCTGACCGCGAAGCTGGACTACCTGCAGGACCTGGGGGTCACCGCGCTGTGGTTGCTGCCCTTCTACCCCTCGCCGCTGCGTGACGACGGCTACGACATCGCGGACTACACGGCCATCAACCCGGATTACGGCACGATGCGCCAGTTCGAGCGGTTCGTCGCCGAGGCGCACGACCGCGGCATGAAGGTCATCACGGAACTGGTGATCAACCACACCTCGGACCAGCACCCCTGGTTCAAGCGGGCGGTCAAGGCGCCCAAGGGCTCGCCCGAGCGGGACTTCTACGTCTGGTCCGACGACCCGGAGCAGTGGTCGGACGTGCGCATCATCTTCGAGGACTACGAGACCTCGAACTGGCAGTGGCACGGCGAGGCGGGCCAGTACTACTGGCACCGCTTCTTCCACCACCAGCCGGACCTCAACTTCGACTCACCCGACGTGCAGCAGGCCGTCAAGGACGTGTTGGACCGGTGGGCGGAGACCGGGGTCGACGGGATGCGCCTCGACGCCATCCCCTACCTGTTCGTCCGCGAGGGCACCAACGGCGAGAACCTCCCCGAGACCCACGCCTTCCTCAAGGACCTGCGGGCCCACCTCGACCGGCACCCGGGCCGCATGTTCCTCGCCGAGGCAAACCAGTGGCCGGAGGACGCCGCCGCCTACTTCGGCGACGGCGACGAGTGCCAGATGAACTTCCACTTCCCCCTGATGCCGCGGCTGTTCATGGCCGTCGCCCAGGAGGACCGCTTCCCGATCATCGACATCCTGCAGCAGACCCCGCAGATCCCCGACAACGCCCAGTGGGGCATCTTCCTGCGCAACCACGACGAGCTGACGCTCGAGATGGTCACCGACGAGGAACGTGACTACATGTACCGCGCCTACGCGCGGGAACGGGACATGCGCGTCAACCTCGGGATCCGGCGCCGCCTCGCGCCGCTGCTGGGCAACGACCGCCGCCTGATCGAGTTGATGAACGCCCTGCTGTTCAGCCTCCCGGGGACCCCGGTGCTGTACTACGGCGACGAGATCGGCATGGGCGACAACGTCTACCTCGGCGACCGCAACGGGGTCCGTACCCCGATGCAGTGGTCCGCGGATCGCAACGCCGGGTTCTCGCAGGCCAACCCGCAGAAGCTGTTCCTGCCGGTCATCATCGATCCGGAGTACCACCACGCCTCGGTCAACGTCGAGGCCCAGCAGGCCAACCCCCGCAGCCTGCTGTGGTGGATGAAGCGGATGATCGCGCTCCGCAAGCGTCACCAGGTCTTCGGCCGTGGCAGCATCGACTTCCTCACGCCGGACAACCCCAAGGTGTTGGCCTTCACCCGGTCGCATCTCGTGGAGGGCGCCGACGAGCCCGAGCAGATCCTGGTCGTGTGCAACCTCTCGCGCCACGCCCAGGCCTGCGAACTCGACCTCGGTGACCACGCGGGCACGTTCCCGGTGGAGATGCTCGGTCGCACGACGTTCCCGCGCATCGCCGACGTGCCCTACGTGCTGACGCTCGGGCCCTACCAGTACCTGTGGTTCTCCCTGGAGCGCGACCCGGGGCGCGTGACGCTGTCGAAGCTGCCGGAGTTCGCCGGGGACGCGGCCGGTCGCGCCGCCCCGTCGGCCGCTGACGAGCCGGACCTGCCACAGGCGACGACCGCGGGGGACTGGACGGCGCTGCTGAAGGGACCCGGGCGTGCGCGTCTCGAGGCGGTCCTGCCGGATGTGCTCCGCCGGCAACGCTGGTTCGGGGGCAAGGCGCGCACGATCCGCGGCACGACGCTCACCCACGCGTTGCAGGTCGGCGGGTCCGCCGACGACCTGCAGGTGCTGCTCGTCGAGGTCGACTACGTCGAGGGTGAACCCGAGCACTACGTCGTGCCGGTCCGCTTCGCGGCCAGGGAGGAGGCGGGGCGCCTGCTCGCCCTGGCGCCGCGCAGCGTCCTGCTCACCGTCAAGGGCCAGGGCGGTCGCGGCCGCTCCGGCGTGCTGATCGACGCGCTCACCGACGAGACCGCGGCCCGGCTGCTGCTCGACCTGATCGCGCAGCAGGAGCAGGCCGGTTCCGACGAACTCGCGCTGGTCGGTGCACGCGGCGCGGACCTCGATCCCGCGGTGGACGCCGATCCCGCTCTCACCGTGACACCCCTGCGGGGCGAGCAGTCCAACACCTCGGTGCTGTTCGGTGACCGGGTGCTGCTCAAGGTGCTGCGTCGCCTGGAGCCGGGGGTCAGTCCGGACGTCGAACTCGGACGCCACCTCGCCGATCTCACCCACGTCCCGGCGGTGCTCGGGACCCTGGATGCGATCGCGGCGACGGGCGGGGAACCCCGCACGGTGGCGATCGCGCACCGGTTCGTGCCCAACGAGGGCGACCTGTGGACCCAGACCCTCGACGAGCTCGGCCGGTTCGCCGAGCGCACCGTCGCGGACGAGCCCGACCGTCCCACACCGGCACCGGCCGCACGGCGGGACGTGGTGTCGCTGGCGCTGCGCGGCGTCCCCGAGTCGGTGCACGAGCAGATCGGGCCGTACCTGGCCAACGCCCGCCTGCTGGGTCGGCGCGTCGCGGAACTGCACCTCGCGTTGGCGGCGGACACCGACGATCCGGCCTTCGCGCCGGAGCCGATGACCCGGCTGTACCAACGCAGCCTCTACCAGTCGGTGCGCAACACGGTCCGGATCGGGCTCCGTTCGGCGGGCAAGGCCGCTGGCGGTCTGGTCGATCCGGTGACCCGAGCCGAGGTGACCGAGGTCGTCGCACTGGAGGACGAACTGCTCGCGAGCCTGGCGGCGCTCACGCAGACCACGATCGACGCCGCGCGGATCCGGACGCACGGTGACCTGCACCTCGGGCAGGTGCTGTGGACGGGCCGCGACGTGGTCGTCATCGACTTCGAGGGCGAGCCCGCCCGCCCGCTCGGGGAGCGTCGCATCAAGCGCTCCTCGCTCCGTGACATCGCCGGGCTGCTGCGATCGCTGCAGTACGCGACCGCGTCCACGCTGCACGACCAGGTCGAGGCCGGGATCGTCACCCCGCAGCAGCCCTCCTACGACCGGCTGCGGACCTGGCTGGACTGGTGGCTCGCCTGGACCAGCGCCGTGGTCGTCGAGGGCTACCTCGACGCCGCAGAGGGGGCGGTCTTCCTCCCGAGCGACCCGGCGCACACCCGGCGGCTGCTCGACGCCTTCCTGCTCGAGAAGGCGGTCTACGAGCTCGGCTACGAGCTCAACAACCGGCCGACCTGGGTGTCGATCCCTCTGGCCGGGATCCGCGCCGTGCTGGCGGCCCGGTGACGCGGTCCCGGCGCGCTCGTCGGGGCCCACCCTGGACCATCGTCGATGGGAACCGCCTGCGCCGGCCCCCGTGTGGTGCCATGATGGTCGCGCGTCCTGCGCTCACCGGCCCGCCGGTGCTCACCGGCCCACGCCCAGCCCCCCACGCCCACGCGCCGCCTGCGACGCCTCCCCAACGGACCCGACACCCCTCGACGAAGGTGACGGCATGACCCACCAGATCACCGAAGACGACCTCTACCTGCTCAACGAGGGCACCCACCTCGAGCTCTGGACCAAGCTCGGTGCCCACCTGACGACGCGGGACGGGGTGGCGGGCTGCGCGTTCGCGGTCTGGGCACCCAACGCCGAGGCGGTCGTCGTCGTCGGTGATTTCAACGGCTGGGACCGTCGCTCACCCGAGGGCCAGCTGTCGGCCCGTGGGTCGTCCGGGATCTGGGAGGGCTTCGTCCCCGGCGTGAACCAGGGGGCGAGCTACAAGTTCCACATCGTCTCCAACCAGGGTGGCGCGTTCGACAAGGCGGACCCGTTCGCCGTGCACGCGGAGACCCCGCCGCACACGGCCTCCAAGGTCTGGGACCTCTCCTACGACTGGTCCGACGACGACTGGATGGCCGCGCGGGGGGACCAGCAGCGCCTCGACGCCCCGATGTCGATCTACGAACTGCACCTGGGCTCGTGGCGCCGGGTCGACCAGGACGGCACGCCACGGCCGATGACCTACCGGGAGATCGCCCCGGAGCTGATCGCCCACATCCAGCAGCTCGGGTTCTCCCACGTCGAGTTCCTGCCCCTGATGGAGCACCCCTTCTACGGCTCCTGGGGCTACCAGTCGACCGGCTACTTCGCGGCCACCTCCCGCTACGGCACGCCCCAGGACCTGAAGTTCCTGATCGACGAACTGCATCAGGCCGGCATCGGGGTGATCCTCGACTGGGTCCCGTCCCACTTCCCGACCGACGCGTTCGCGTTGGGGGACTTCGACGGCACCCACCTGTTCGAGCACGCCGACCCACGCCAGGGCTTCCACCCCGACTGGTCCAGCTACATCTTCAACTACGGCCGCCCCGAGGTGCAGGCGTTCCTGCTGTCGTCCGCGCTGTTCTGGCTGTCCGAGTACCACGTCGACGGCCTGCGGGTCGACGCCGTGGCCTCCATGCTCTACCTCGACTACTCCCGCGAGGACGGGGAGTGGATCCCCAACCAGTGGGGCGGCAACGAGAACCTCGAGGCCATCGAGTTCCTGCGCCGGTTCAACACCGAGGTCTTCGACCGCTTCCCGGACGTGCAGACCTTCGCGGAGGAGTCGACGTCCTGGCCGATGGTGTCCCGGCCGACCTACGTCGGCGGTCTCGGCTTCGGGTTCAAGTGGGACATGGGCTGGATGCACGACACCCTGGAGGTGTTCCAGCGCGAGCCGATCCACCGCAAGCACCACCACGACCAACTGACCTTCCGGGCCGTCTACGCCTACTCGGAGAACTACGCCCTGCCGCTCTCCCACGACGAGGTGGTTCACGGCAAGGGGTCGATGATCGGCAAGATGCCCGGCAACGACTGGGAGCGGTTCGCGAACCTGCGGGCGCTGTACAGCTACATGTTCACCACGCCGGGCAAGAAGCTGCTGTTCATGGGTTGCGAGTTCGGGCAGTGGTCCGAGTGGGCCCACGAACGCTCGCTCGACTGGCATCTGCTCGACGACGGCGATGGCTTCCACGCCAAGCTGCAACGCTGTGTCGGTGATCTCGCCCGGCTCTACCACGCCACGCCGGAGCTGCACGAGGGCGACTCGGAGCCGTTCGGGTTCGAGTGGGTCGACGGCTCCGACTGGGAGCAGTCGGTGGTGTCCTACCTGCGCCGTGCCCGCGATGGCTCGTGCGCCCTGGTGGTCGCCAACCTGACCCCCGTCGCCCGCCAGAACTACCGGGTGGGCGTGCCCCACGGCGGTCGCTGGCGCGAGGCGTTCAACTCCGACGCCGCGGAGTACGGCGGATCCGGCACCGGCAACTACGGCGGCGTCGACGCGTTGCCGCATCCGACGCACGGACGCAGCCATTCGGTGGTGCTGACCCTGCCCCCGTTGGGTGTCGAGGTCTTCGTCCCCGACGGTGGGGAGGACATCGCAGTGGTCGACGCCGAGGCAGCGGGCGCCCCTGTGTCCCCGCCACCGCCGCCGCCCCGGGTCCCCGCGCCCGACCCTGCCGCCGTCCCTGGCGCGCAGGTGACGACCCCGCGGACCCCGGGCATCGCGCCCGGCGCGGCCTGAGCGCCGCTGGTGGAGACCTTCCCGGTCGACCTCGAGCTGCGCGCCGGAGACCTCACCCTGTCGCGGCCTCGGGACGAGGACGTCCCCGACCTGGTCGCCGCCTGCCGTGATCCCGAGACGGTGCGGTTCACGGTCGTGCCCACGCCCTACTCGACCGAGGACGGACACGGGTACGTCACCTTCGCCGAGGGGTCGATGGCGGGCGGACGCGCGCTGCCGCTGCTGGCTCGTGATCCGCAGGGCCGGGTGGTCGCCTCCTGCGGGCTCGTCCGGGTGTCGTGGATGGATGCGGTGGCCGAGGTCGGCTACTGGGTCGCACCGTGGGCGCGCCGTCAGGGCATCGCCACCCGCGCCGTCGCGGCGCTGTGCGCCTGGACGTTCGACGAGACGCCGGTCGTCCGCATCGAACTGCAGGCGGCCGCGATCAACCCGGGCTCGAATGGGGTGGCCCGCAGGCTGGGCTTCACCCTCGAGGGCACGCTGCGCAGCGCGGCGATCCAGCGTGTCGCGGATGACCCCGACCCACCGCGTCTGGACATGAACGTCTACGGGCTGCTCGAGTCGGAGCGCGACCGGTTGGACGGGGCGCGCACGAGGTGAGGATCTTCAGCCCGCGCCCAGGTCGATCCAGTAGCGGGCGACCGCCAGGCCGGGCTCCGAGGTGTCGACGTTCTCGAGCACGCCGCCGGCTCGTTCGATGACCCAACGTGACGTGTGGTTGTCCTCGTCGGCGGTCACCAGCGCGCGGGGGAGTCCTTCGGCCCGCAGCGTCTGGAGTCCGGCAGCGAGCATCTGCCCGGCGATCCCCCGCTCCCGGTAGCGCGGTCGGACCCCGAACCCGATGTGCCCGCCGCGACGGCGCAGCCAGTCGTTGAGCTCGTGGCGGATGCTGATGCGTCCCACGATGGTCCCCGCGGGGCTCGGAGGGTCCTCGATCGCAGCGGCGAGCGCGGCGACACGGAAGCTGGCCCGCACGAACCCGTCCGGGATGGCCTCCCCGCGCTCCCACCGGTGCAGGCCGGTGACGTAGTCGTCGAACGCGGTCGTGGTGTCCCGGTGCAGCAGGAAGGAGAACCCCTCCGCCTCGAGCTCGGCGTGGGCGCGGCCAGCCTCGGTCTCGTCCTCGGGAGCGAGCGGCCGGATGGTGAGACGCGGTGGCACGGGGAACCTGTCGGGCGGGGGATCTGTCGGGTTCGGGTTCGGTGGTCGGGTGCGGGGCATCACAGGTCGGGCTGGAGGAACTCCAGCCGGTTGCCGAAGCAGTCGTCGACGTAGAACCGTCGGAAGCCCGGGAAGCGCGTGTCGGGCCGCACCGTGTGGCCGGCGTCGACCAGCCGCGCCTGCAACGCGTCGAGGTCATCGGTCAGGATGCCGGGATGTGCCTTGGCCGCCGGCGTGAACGGTTCCTCGGTCCCGAGGTGGATCTCGAGCTCGCCACCCCGGAACCACGCCCCGCCCCGGGCTGCGAGCGACGGCGGCTTCGGGATCTCCTCGAGGCCGAGCACCTCGCCGTAGAACCCGCGGGCGCGATCCTCACCACCCGGCGGGATGGCGAGCTGCACGTGGTGGAGGGAGAACACCGGCGGCCTCTGTCCGTGGAGCGAGTCGCGACCATAGGGTCGGATGTCGGACACGGGGTACCGACCTGCGACCCTCGTCCGCTGTCGGCGGTCCGTCGAGAGGCGCGCGGCAGGCAGGACCTGGTGCACGCCGAGCCGCGATCGGCCACGGTCGGTCGTCAGCGGTCGGTTACCACGCGGGCCGCGCGGCGTGGTGTCGAGACGATGGGATGGTCATGGGTGTCCGGGATCTGACTGAGTTCGAGAGCTGGCCGTTCGCGGAGACGGGTTCGCCACGGGCGCTGGATCCACCCGTCGACGTCGAGCCTCCGCGCCATGGCGAGGGTGGCGAGGACTGCACGCCGTGTGCGCGGGCGGACGACGACTACCTGTGGGTCGACGACGACTGGCGGCTGACACTGTTCGAGCCCAGCCCGTTCCTGGGCGTCGTGTTGCTGGAACCCCGCGCGCACGTCGAGTCGATCGCGCAGCTGCCGGCGGACCTCGCCGCCGGGTTCGGCCCGATGGTGGGCCGGGTACAGCGCGCGATCACGAGCCTTGGCGGCATCGGCAACGTGCACGTCAACTGCTGGGGTGACGGCGGCGCTCACCTGCACGTCTGGTTCTACCCGCGTCCCTACGGACAGCTGCAGCTGCGCGGCACGTTCCTGCCGGTCTGGGGCTTCGCGCTGCCCGATCGTCCCGTGGAGCAGACGCTGGCCGCAGGCCGACGCATCGCGGACGCGCTGCGGGGACAGCCGGACCGCTGATCCGATCCCGAGCGCTCGGCGTGCGTGCGCACCGCGGCATGCCGACGTCGGGGTCAGGGACCCGACGGCCGCCGGACGCAGGTGTAGGCCGCGTACGCCCCCCGGTGCACGACCCGATCGACGATCTCGAACCCGGTCCGCTCGAGCATCGGCTCCAAGAGCCACGTGAAGGTGCTGTGCTCGGTCCTGACGTGTGTCGCCAGGTCATCCGCCGTGTAGCCCACCGCAGGATCCGCGACCGCGGTGGCGAACCACGCCTCGAGGTGGTCGGCGAGCCGATCCGGCGTGGTGTCGTAGACGAGGTCCCGCAGCCGCAGCACCCCACCGGGTGCCAGCATCCGTGCGATCCGGTCCAGGGCGACGACCTTGAACGCGTCGGGCAGTTGATGCAGGACGTTGCGACAGTGGACGGCATCCGCCGGACCACCCCGATGCGCGTAACGCAACATCCCGGAACGGACGACCTCCACCCGCGCCGTCAGGTCCATCGCGTCCAGACGCTGCTGCAGGCGCTCGAGCATCGGCGTGGACACGTCGACCGCGATCACCCGAGCGACGTGCGGTGCGATCGTCGCCACGAAGCGGCCGGTTCCGGCGCCCAGGTCGACGACCGTTGCGGCCGCCCCCACACCATGGGCACGCAGGATCGCGAGGTCCTGGGCCGCGGCGTCGTCGGGAACCGTCCCCTGCTTGCGGTCGTACGCCGCGACGAACCCCGGATCGAGGTGTTCGTCGCCGGCGAACGCCCGCTCGTCCATCAGCCAGCTGGGATCCATGGCCAGGCACGCTAGCCCGGCATCACCGCACGGGGAGATGCGGGCCCGGCACCGGCAGCTGGACACCCTCAGGGAGCGGGCCCGTCGGGCGGCGGTCGCCAGGTGGCCGGCAGGGTCCGGGTCGTCACCGCGGTCGCGCCGTGGTGCCAGACCCGCACACCGGCCGCGTCCTGGGTGACCGTCCAGCCCCCGGACTCCTTCGTGCGGTTGTGGAAGCGGCACACCGGGGCCAGCGCATCGACGTCGGTTCGGCCGGGCGATCGATCGGGCGCCGTGGGGTGCCAGGGCATCGCGTGGTCGGTGTCGCAGGCACGGACACCGCGACGGCAGCCCGGGTGGCTACAGGTGTCGTGCAGCGCGGTCGTGGCGTCCGTCAGCCATCCGGGAGGGAGACGACGACGGCGACCGACCCCGACCACCCGCCCGTGGTCGTCGAGCACGATCGTGCGCAGGTCCGCTCCGCGAGCGTCGACGAGGCGACGCAGGCTGGTCGCATCGAGGGCGAGGCGGCCACCGGTCAGCGTGGTCAGCAGCGCGGCCGGGACCTGGTCGGCGTCGAGGAGCGTGGTCAGATCGGTGCGCAGGAGGAGTTGGGGTCGGGAGACCATCGGCCCCACCCCGCCCGCGATCGGTGCGGCGCTCCCATCACCGCCGCGACCGTGGCCGGGGGTGAAGGCCGTCGCTCCGCCGACCAGGGCGGCATCGCACAGCGCGATGAGACGTCCTGCGCGCCCGTTCGCGGTGGCGCGCCCCCCGATCCACCGGGGACGCTCGTGCTCGCCGTGGCCCTCGGCGGCCGCCTGGGGATCGCGCTCGGCGGGTCCGCTCGCGGCGTCGGGGCCGCCGGTCGGCCCTGCGACTGGTCCGGCCGGTGCCGTCAGTGCGGCATCGACCGTGGCGAACCCCAGCGCGTCGAGGTCCCCGAACAGCTGCCCGCCGCTGCCGTCCAGGCGCGGCTGCATCGCGAGGAACGGGGTGAAGGTCGGCCGGCGCGGTGCGCGGGGCACGTCGTCGGGCGTCTCCAGGTGACGCAGCACGAGCCGGACGGCGACCAGCAGGTCGTCGGGCTCCGTGCCGGCCGCGCGCTGGAGCACGGGACCGAGCGCGGCGTCGACGGCGTCGTCCTGCCGGCGCGGGAGCGCCTCGAGCGCGCAGACGATGGCACGGGTCTGCGCCCAGCTGAGGTCGCCGCGCACGATGAACGCCTCCCGCAGCGAGGGGACGCGGGTGCACCAGTCGGCGCTGCGCAACAGCATCCGGCGGTCGGTGCGGGTCCGTCCGGCGACGGATCCGAGCCACCGGTCGAGGTCCAGACCCGTCGTCGCCCCCGCCACGTCGTGCTGTTCCAGCAGGCCGAGGCGGTCCACGAGTTCGGCGAGCAGGCGGTCCACGCTGCGTGCCACGGCGAGCGCCGCGGCGAGGTCGGGGACCTCGGCGAGCACGGGCAACCTCGCGGTGAGCTGCTGGTCCGCTGCCGGGACCATGGCCCCGTGGTCGCCCACCGTCGCGAGCCCGTCCGCACCGTCGGACGCCCGCACGCCCGGTCCCCGTGCGACCGGCCCGGCGCACCGACACGCGGGCGGCGGCCAGCCGTCGCCCGGTTCGTCGGGCGGCGGGGGACGGGGCGGGAGCTGGTCGGTGGGCATCCTCGATGGTCGCAGATCGACGGGGGACGCTCGGGAGTTGTCCACAGGTGCCGCTCGGCGGCAGCCGAGGGCCGACAGGCCCTACGCTGCGGGGTTCACGAGGCGGTCCGCCGGCCGACGGGGAGGGGGCCGGTCGCGACGCCCCCGACACGCCGTGCCGTCCGCACGCCACCCCGCTCCACGCCCACCGGGCAAGGCACCCGCTTGGACCGCTTCATCTGCCTCCACGGGCACTTCTACCAACCGCCCCGCGAGAACCCCTGGCTCGAGCTCGTCGAGCAGCAGGACGCGGCGTACCCGTTCCACGACTGGAACGAGCGCATCGACGCGGAGTGTTACGCGCCGAACACGCGCGCCCGCATCCTCGACGACCAGGGGCGGATCGTCCGGCTGGTCAACAACTACGCCCGGATGAGCTTCAACGTCGGCCCGACCCTGCTGTCGTGGATGCGTGACGAGTCGCCCGACACCTACGCCGGGATCATCGAGGCGGACCGCCGATCCGTCGAGCGTTTCGACGGGCACGGCTCCGCGATGGCGCAGGTCTACAGCCACGCGATCATGCCGCTCGCATCCGAGCACGACCGGCGCACGCAGGTCGTGTGGGGGATCCGTGACTTCCAGCACCGCTTCGGTCGCGACCCGGAGGGGATGTGGCTGGCGGAGACCGCGGTCGACGACGCGACCCTGGACCTGTTGGCCGAGCACGGGATCCGGTTCGTGGTGCTCTCGCCGTACCAGGCCGCACGCGTCCGCCCGCTGCCGGGCGGTACCGGCACGGGTGACGCCGGCAACGGCACCGACGAGGCCGCCAACGGCGTGGACGACGGTACGCCCTGGACCGACGTGCACGGTGGTCGGGTCGATCCGACGATGCCCTACCGGGTGGTGCTGCCCAGCGGTCGCACGATCGCGGCGTTCTTCTACGACGGGCCGATCTCGCAGGCGGTCGCCTTCGAGGGGCTGCTGGAGTCGGGGCAGCGGTTCGCCGATCGCCTCCTCGACGGGTTCAACGGCCGGCGGGGACCGCAGTTGGTCAACATCGCCACCGACGGGGAGTCCTACGGGCACCACCACCGTCACGGCGAGATGGCGTTGGCCGATGCGCTGGACCGCCTCGCACGCCGGGACGACGTCCAGGTCACCAACTACGCCCAGTACCTGCACCTGTTCCCCCCGACGCACCAGGCCGAGGTCGTCCAGGCGAGCTCCTGGTCGTGTAGCCACGGGGTCGAGCGCTGGCGGGCCGACTGCGGCTGCAACACCGGCGAGGCAGGTCGCCACCAACGGTGGCGCGGCCCCCTGCGCGCCGCGCTGACCGAGCTCGGCGAGGAGTTGGCCGGCATCTACGAGCGCGAGGCCGCGCCGCTGCTGCGCGATCCGTGGGCGGCGCGCGACGACTACATCGACGTGGTGCTCGACCGGGACGGCAACCGGCCCGGGTTCCTGGCCCGGCACGCGACGCACGACCTCGACCTCGACGAGCAACGTCGGGTGATGTCCT
>JAFIEQ010000002.1 GCA_020832455.1 Nitriliruptoraceae bacterium | reverse complement strand
CCTTCCCGCGCTATTTGGACCCACCAGCGGGCGGCGCGGCGGTGGGGGGGGCCGCTCGGTTCGCGTGGCGTCCGATGGGCGGACGGCGCCGGTTCTCGACCGGCGAAGACCGACCTGCCCCCGTGCTGGAATTGGCATACAGGGACGACTCAAAATCGTCTGCCCTTGCGGGCTTGTGGGTTCGAGTCCCACCGGGGGTACCCGCAGCCCGTTCCCCCGAGAACGTGATCTGCGACCGAGCCACGACCGACCACGACCTGCGAGCGAACACGGAGGCCGCCACGACCCGCACGACCAGACGGACCCGACGCATCGAGCGGCGGTTACGCGCCTTGTCCGGTGAGCTCGACCGCCACCGGCAGCAGGCCCGGGTACTCGAGGAACAGCTCGCGCACCAGCGTGAGGTCGCCGACGAGGCCAGGATGCGTGCCCTGCTCGACGAACACGCCTTCGCCGAGCGCGATGAGCGCACCGCCGCCGCGGATCTCCGTCGCCACGACGCGCAGCTCAGCGAGCTGCGCACCCAGATCCGTCACCTCGACGATGAACGTGACCGGCTGCTGGATCAGCTGCTCGACCGCCCACCGGTCGACCCGGCCTGACCCGGCCCGGCCCGCGCCCCGCCAAGGAGCACCGCGTGACCGAGACCAACCCCGCCGAGACCCCCGCCGACGACGGTGCACCCGGCCCCGCGACGCGCGTCCTCATCGCCGAGGACGAGGCGCTCATCCGGTTGGACCTCAAGGAGATGCTCCAGGAGGAGGGCTTCGACGTGGTGGCCGAGGTCGCCGACGGCGCCTCCGCGGTCCGTCTCACGCGTGAGCTCAAGCCCGATCTGGTCATCCTCGACGTCAAGATGCCGGTCATGGACGGGATCCAGGCCGCGGAGGAGATCGCCAAGGAGCGCCTGTCCGCGATCCTGATGCTCACCGCCTTCAGCCAGCGGGACCTGGTCGAGAAGGCCCGCCGCGCCGGCGCGATGGCCTACCTCGTCAAGCCGTTCCAGAAGCACGATCTGCTGCCCGCGGTGGAGATCGCGGCGGGCCGGTTCCGGGAGATGTCGGGACTCGAGCGTGAGCGTGACGATCTGCAGGGCCGTCTCGAGGCCCGCAAGCTCGTGGAGCGCGCGAAGGGCCTGCTCCAGGAACGCGAGCAGCTCTCCGAGCACGAGGCCTTCCGGCTGATCCAGCGTCAGGCCATGGAGCGGCGGTTGACGATGCGTCAGGTCGCGGAGCAGGTCATCGAGCGTCTCGGCTGACGACCGGGGCCCGGACCCCGCTCGCTCGACACGGACGAGGTGTCATGCGCTGCCTGACCAGGACCGTGTTCCCTGCGACGGCCTTGTGCCTGCTCGTGGCGGGGTGCGCCGGCGACGGTGCGCCCGGGACCGATGCGGCGGGCGGTGCGTCGTCCGTGCCCGAGATCAGCGACGAGGCCCCGGGGCACGACGCGACCGCGCAGGGGGACACCGCGGACGCCGACACCGCGGAGGTGGCGGCCGGCGAAGCGGGAGGCGGCGGGTTCACGGTCATCGACGATGGTCGCTTGACCGTCTGCTCGGACGTGCCCTTCGCGCCGTTCGGGTACCCCGACGACTCCGGTCGCTCGGGCTACCGCGGGTTCGACATCGACCTCATCCAAGCCATCGCCGACGCCCTCGAGCTCGAGCTCTCCGTGCGGGAGGTCGGGTTCGACAGCATCCGCTCCGGGACGGCGTTGGCCGCAGGACAATGCGACGTCGCTGCCTCGGCGTTGACCATCGACGAGGAGCAGACCGAGCTGCTCGAGTTCTCCGCGCCCTACTACGACGTGGCCCAGACCCTGATCGTGCTCGCCGACAGCGACGTGAGCTCACTGCAGGACACCTCGGGTGCGGCCGTCGGGGTCCAGGAGGCGACCGCGGGGTACCGGTTCGCGCTCGAGAACGCCCCCGAGGACGCGCGGATCGTCGAGTACGCGACGGACGCCGATCTGTTCGCCGGGCTGCTGACCGGCACGATCGCGGCAGGGGTGGCCGATCGCCCCGTCAGCGTCCAGCAGGCGCGGTCCGACGATCGGTTCGCGCTGGTCGAGGAGTTCGACACCGAGGAACGGTTCGGGTTCGCCGTGGTACGCGGCAACACGGCGCTGTTGGAGGCCATCGACGCCTCGCTCGAGGGCCTGCGCAGCGACGGCACCTACGACACCATCTACGACGACTACTTCGACGTCTGAGGCCCCGGTGTCACGGGCCCGGAACGCGAACGGACCTCGGGGAGGGCGACCGGCGGGAGAGGGAGAGTGGCCGCCCTCCGCCGAGGTCCGGTGACGAACGTCTGTCGAACAGACTCCGTCGTGTCACTGGCGGATGACGAAGTCGACGATACGGAGCCCGGGTAACAGCGGTGTTTCGGTCACGTACGCAGTACGTGATCGTTGGCCGGGAACGTGGACGGTCCACCTGCGACGATTGGAACGGACTCACGGCGTTCCCGGCTCCGGCAGCTCCGGCTCCCAGGCCCCGATGCGGTCGATCCGTTCCCGACGGACCTCCCGTCGGATCCGGGCCTGGGCCTGGCGGCGTCGGTCGTCCTCGCTGGTGACCACCAGCGGTGGCACGGGCGCGGGCCCGCCGTCCTCGTCGAGGCAGACCATCACGAGGTAGGCGCTGGTGGTGTGACGCCGGCGACCACCGCGCCACGGCTCCGCCTCGACCTTGACGCCGACCTCCAACGAGGTGCGTCCCACGTCGTGCACGGACGCGCTGACCAGCAGCAGGTCGCCGACGTGGACCGGTTCGCGGAAGCTCAGCTCGTCGATCGCGGCCGTGACGCAGATGCGTCCCCCCGCGTGCCGCGCGGCGGCCATCCCCGCGGTGGTGTCCACCTCACGCATGATCACCCCACCGTGCACGTTGCCGAGCGCGTTGGCATCCAGCTGGGTCATGATCCGTGACAGGGTGACCTGGCTCGCCTCGACGGGTCGCGGCGTCAGGTCGACGTCGCGGGCGGGTGGCTCGGTGTCGGCGGGCATCCGGTCTCCGTTCGGGCCGGCGCCGAGCGGGCGCGCAGGCCGGTCGCTCAGAACAGGGCGCGGGCGAGGCGGGGGCGGGCGGCGGCCACGCGCGGGTCGTCGTCGCCGAGCACGCCGAACAGCGCCACGAGCTGCTCGCGTGCCGGCTCCCGGGTGTCCCCGCCGAGCTCGATGGCGCCGAGCAGCCGGTCGATCGCCTCCGTGTACTCGCCCCGCGCCGCGAGGGCGCGCCCGAGCTCGAGCAGCGTGGCGCCGTCGGCGTCCCCGTCCTGCGCCCGGGTGCGGAGTCCCTCGACGTCGCCGCCGCCGTGGTCGGCGAGCTGGGCGCGGGTGGCGATGGCCTCCGCCTTCGGGTCGGGACGGTGGGCGCGGACGAGCTCGAGGGCCCGCGGTGGGTCGTCGTCGACGACCAGGGCGGCGAGGCCGATGGCAGCCTCCCGGTGCCCTGGGTCGAGCTCCAGGGCCGTGGTCAGCTCGGCGATCGCCGCCTCGCCCTCGAGCGCGCGTGCCCGGGCGACGGCCTGGTCGGCCGCGGTGGGCAGTAGGTCGTCGAGGAAGCGCTCGACCGTGGTCGCGGGGACCGCGCCGGTGAACGAGGCGATCACCTGGCGGTCGCGGATGCCGATCACCTGGGGGATGCCCTGGACCCGGTAGGTCTGCGCCAGGGTCGGGTTCGCGTCGACGTCGACCTTCGCGAGCACCACCTGTCCGTCGCGGGCCTCGACGGCGGCCTCGATCATCGGACCGAGCGTGCGGCACGGTCCACACCAGGCGGCCCAGAAGTCGACCACGACCGGAACCTCGGTCGATCGCTCGAGCACCGCCTCATCGTAGGCGGCGGCGTCGACGTCGAACACGGTCGAGGAGGGGGAGGGGTGCACGGTCCGAGGTCTCCGTGGGGGGGGCCGGGCGCGGAACCGACGGCGGCTGGGGGTGTGGACGCGAGCGTACGGTGGTGCGGGCCCTACGCTCATCGCGCGCCCGAGAAGCTGCCGACGTTCCCCGTCCCGCCGAGGTCGAGCCCCGTGTCCGGATCCGACGACCGTCGTTCCATCGTGCTGCTCGACGGCCACTCGTTGGCCTACCGGGCCTTCTACGCGCTGCCGGACACGCTGCGGACCCAGACGGGACAGCTCACCAACGCGGTCTACGGCTTCACCTCGATGCTGATCAAGCTGCTCGCGGACCGCGACCCGGACGCGATCGCGGTGGCGTTCGACAAGGGCCGGGACGTCGCGCGCACCGCGGCGTTCCCCGAGTACAAGGCGAACCGTGCGGCGCCGCCCGACGAGTTCCGCCCCCAGGTCGACCTCATCAAGCAGGTGCTCGCGGCGCTCGAGATCCCCGTCATCGAGCTGGCAGGCGTGGAGGCCGACGACGTGCTGGCGACGGTCGCGACCCGGGCGATCGACGCCGGGTTCCACGCCTACATCGTGACCGGTGACCGCGACTCGATGCAGCTCGTCGACGAGCAGCTGACGGTCCTCTACACCCTGCGCGGCATCTCCGAGGTGGCGGAGATGACCCCGGGCGCCGTGCAGGAACGCTACGGGGTCCCGCCGAGCGCCTACGTGGACCTCGCGGCGCTGCGGGGCGACAGCTCGGACAACCTGCCGGGCGTCCCCGGTGTCGGGGACAAGACGGCCGCCAAGCTCGTGACGGCCTACGGCGATGTCCCCGGCATCTACGAGCACCTCGACGAGGTCGCCGGCAAGAAGGTGCCGGCGATGCTGGCCGAGCACCGCGAGCAGGTGGAGGCCAACCTCGCCATCATGCGCCTGCGGCGCGACGTGGACGTCACCTTCGACGTCGCCGACCTGCGGCGTGGCGAGGTCGACGCGGCTGCGGTGCGCGAGCTGTTCGGCACGCTGGAGTTCCGGGCGCTGTACGACCGGTTCGTCGCGGAGGTCCTCGGCGAGCAGGAGGAGGCCGAGGCGAGCGGGTTCGCCATCACCCCGGAGCGCATCGAGCCCGGCTCCCTGCGTGCCTGGCTCGAGGGCATCGAGGGGCCCGTGGCGGTCATCGCCGCCACGGCGGACCGGCCCCCGCACGTGCGCTTCGAGGGGATCGGGCTCGCGGCGGCGCGTCGTGCACCCCAGGGTGGCGCGGTGGACGACCTGGCCGAGGACGACCTCGACGCCCTCGCCGAACTGCTCGCGGACCCGACCCGCCCCGTGGTCACCCACGACCTCAAGACGCTCGACCACGCGGCCGCGAGCCGTGGGTGGCGTGTCAGCGGGGTCGCCACCGACACGGAGTTGGCGGCCTACCTGCTGAACCCGGAACAGCGCAGCTTCGAGCTGGACCGGCTGGCCATGCAGCACCTGCAGCGCACGATCGCGGTGGACGAGGTGACCGCCGCCGCCGATCAGCTGGCGCTGGTGGTCGACGAGGAGGACCACGCCCACGAGCGTGCGCTGGCGGCCGAGGCGACCCTGGAGCTCGCCGGCCACCTCGGCGCGTCCCTGGACAACCGCGATCAGCGGGACCTGCACGACCGGATCGAGCTGCCGTTGGCGCCGGTGCTCGCCCGGATGGAGCGCCGGGGTATCACCCTCGACCTCGACGTCCTCGACACGATCCGGGAACGGCTGGCCACCCGGGTCGACGCGCTCGAACACGAGGTCCACGACCACGCGGGGCACCCCTTCAACGTCGGGTCCGGCCCGCAGTTGCAGCAGGTGCTCTTCGAGGAGCTCGAGCTGCCCAAGACACGCCGCATCAAGACCGGGTACTCCACCGACGCGCAGGCGTTGTCCAACCTCGCGGACGCGCACCCGATCGTCGCGGCGGTGCTCGAGTGGCGGGAGGTGTCCAAGCTGCTGTCCACCTACGTGGACGCGTTGCCGCCGCTGGTCGATCCACGGACGGGACGGATCCACACGACCCTCTCGCAGACGATCGCGGCGACGGGTCGGTTGTCGTCCTCCCACCCGAACCTGCAGAACATCCCGGTGCGTCGCGCCGAGGGTCGGGAGATCCGGCGTGCGTTCGTCGCGGGGGAGGGGTTCGCCCAGCTGCTGGTGGCGGACTACTCGCAGATCGAGCTGCGGATCATGGCCCACCTGTCGGGGGACGCCGGCCTGCTCGACGCCTTCGCCTCCGGCGAGGACATCCACGCGACGACGGCCGCGAAGGTCTTCGACCTCGACCTCGAGCACGTCGACGGGGCGCTGCGTGATCGGGCCAAGGCGGTCAACTACGGGCTCGCCTACGGGCTCACGCCTTACGGCCTGTCCCAGCAGCTGGCGATCCCACCGGCGGAGGCCGAGGCCATCGTCGATGCCTACTACGCCCGCTTCCCGGACGTGCGCTCGTTCCTCGACGCCGCCGTGGATGCGGCGACACGGGACGGCTACACCACCACGATGTTCGGACGGCGGCGCTACCTGCCGGACCTGCGCTCGGACAACCGCAACCGGCGTCAGATGGCCGAGAGGATGGCCTTGAACGCGCCGATCCAGGGCACCGCCGCGGACGTGATCAAGCTCGCGATGATCGAGTTGCAGCACGCCCTCGACCGCTCCGGGTTGCGCACCCAGCTGCTGTTGCAGGTCCACGACGAGGTCATCCTCGAGGTCCCGGACGACGAGCTCGCCGCCGCGGAGGAACTGGTGGTGCAGACCCTGGCCGGGGTCGTGGAGCTGGCGGTGCCGTTGGACGTCGATCACGCCTTCGGGGCGACCTGGTTCGACGCCCAGAAGCACTGACGACCGCAGGGACGACGACGGCGTCCCCGTGCTTCCGCGGTCGATCGTTGATGAAGCAGCGCTTCACGGGTACGGTTCCCGTGACGCAAGGGCGCGTCGCTCCTCCCCGCCACACGCGGTGGGTCCGCGCTGCCGTCCGGGCGCGTCCTCCGTGCACCGCCACCCCGGAGGTCCACCGGATGACGATCGACCTGCACCGACTCGCCCTCGACGCGATCGACCACGCCGCGGACGAACTCGCGCTCGACGGGTGGATCCGATCGAGCCTGGTGCAGCCGGAGCGGTCGTTGGCCGTCCAGGTGCCCTACGTCACCGACGACGGCGAGATCCGCATCGTCCCCGGCTACCGGGTCGCGCACTCCACCGCCCGTGGGCCCGCGAAGGGGGGCACCCGGTTCCACCCCGAGGTGACCCCCGAGGAGGTCGCCGGCCTCGCGACGCTCATGAGCGTCAAGACGGCGCTCATGGACCTGCCGCTCGGTGGCGGCAAGGGTGGCGTCACGATCGATCCGAAGGAGCTCAGCGAGCTCGAACTCGAGTCGTTGACCCGCAGCTATACGCGGGCGATCGCGGGCAACATCGGGCCGGACCGCGACGTGCCCGCCCCGGACGTCAACACCAGCGAGCGCCACATGGACTGGATCGCCGACGAGTACGCCCGGATCGTCGGTCGTCCCTCACCGGCGGTCGTCACGGGCAAGTCGCTGCCCGCCGGTGGTTCGCTCGGTCGTGACACGGCCACCGCCGCCGGGTGCCGTGCGGTCATCCTGGAGAGCGCGGAGCGACTCGGCCTACCGAGCGACGCCCGGGTGGTGGTCCAGGGCTTCGGCAACGCCGGGGCGCACCTGGCCCGCATGCTGCAGGCGGACGGGCTGCGGGTCGTCGGCCTGTCCGACAGTCGAGGCGCCGTCCACCACCCGCAGGGTCTGGACGTGGTCGCGGTGTCGGCCACCAAGCGGGTCCACGGATCGGTGGTCCACCACCCCGGCGTCGAACTGGTCTCGCCGCGTGACCTGCTCGCCCTCGACTGCGAGATCCTGGTCCCCGCCGCGCTCGAGGGGGTCATCGAGCGTCCCGAGGCCGAGGCGGTCCGTGCGCGTCTGATCGCCGAGGCGGCCAACGGCCCCTGCACACCCGAGGCAGACGAGGTGCTCGTCGACCGCGGCATCACGATCGTCCCGGACGTGCTCGCCAGCGCCGGCGGCGTCACCGTCTCCTGCTTCGAGTGGGAGCAGAACCTGCGCGGTGAACGCTGGTCCGCCGCACAGGTCGCCGAGCGGCTCGCATCGAAGATGGCGACCGCGCTCCACGAGCTGTGGCACGTGGCCGATGCGCGTGCGCTGCCGATGCGCACGGCTGCGACCGTGCTCGGCGTCGATCGCATCGCGACGGCGCTCGAGGAGCGCGCGGGGCTCGCCGTCGACGAACTCGCCTCCTGACGGGCACTACCGTCCCGGTACCGCTCCAGCCGTCGAGGGGACCCGTCGTGCCGCAGACCACCACCAGCGGCACCGCGCTGCTCGACGGACTCATCGACGGGATCCACACCGGCGACAACCTGGTGCTGTCGGGAGCGGCGGGGACGCCGGTGGGTCTGCTGGTCGAGCGCTTCGTCGAGGCGGCCCGCGGCGAGGTGCCCCTGGTCGTGGTCAACCTCCTCGCCAGCTGGGAGGGGCCGATCCCCGCCGGCACCCGGGTGGTCGACTGGTCACCGGTCGTGACCGGTCGTGCCTCCTCGCTCGGGGATGCGATCGGTCCGGACGCGGGATTGGACGAGGCGCTGGCCAGCCTGGCGGCCGTCGACGCGGAGCTCGGCAGCGGGGCCGCGTTCGTGTTCGATCCGTTGTCCGCCGTCCCGGAGCGGTGGGGCCCCGACGCCGCCCTCGAGCTGTTCCTCGCCACCTGTCCGCGCCTCTACCGACGCCGGAGCCTCGCGGTCTGGCCGATCCACGCCCAGGAGCACCGACCCAGCTTCCTGCGGCGACTCGAGGAGATCACGCAGGTCGTGGTCCAGCTCGAGGGCGACGACGGGCAGCTGCGGCTCACGGTCCGCAAGGCGGACGGACGTCGGCCCGAGGTCGTCGGACGCAGCGTCCACGCGGCGCTCGCCGATGGCGATCTGCGGGCCACCGACGCCACGATCACCACCCGTGAGCGCCTGGGTGTCGCCATCCGTGATCAGCGGCTGGCGCGCGGCCTGTCCCAGACCGAGCTCGCGCGACGCGTGGGCATCACGCCGTCCGCCCTGTCCCAGGTCGAGCGTGGTGTCCGCGGGCCGTCCGGGGACACGCTCGTGCGCCTGTGGGAGGTGCTCGAGGTGCCCTTCGGGCCGGATGCGTCCTCCGAGCGCGGGTACCGGGTCTCGCGCCGCAGCGGCCGCGAACGGTTGCGTCTGCAGGATGGGTTGCACGCCGAACGGGTGGCCGAGGGCCCGCAGGGCGCCGCGACCTGGATGCTGCAGCTCGACGCCGGCGCGAGCGGTGATCGGCCGCCGTTCGCCGTGAAGGTGCCCGAGACGGTCGTCGTCCTGCGCGGGGTCCTGGATCTGCAGGTCGGTGGCCGGACCGAGACCTTCCACGAGGGCGATGCCGTGGCGCTGACGACCACGGCGATCACCGGGTGGGCGAACCCCGGCCCACAACCGGCGGAGCTGCTGTGGAACCTGGCCGCGCCGAGCTAGCTTCACCCATACGAGGTATGATGAAGCAGCGCTTCACTACCGATGAAGCGATGTTCGGAAGGTCGACCGTGGTCGCCGACGTCTCATCCCCATCCACCCGCACCCGGCCGATCCTGACCGGGGTCGGACGCACCTGGCTCCAGGCCCGGCACGACCGCATCGCGGCGCGCCTCGTGGACATCGAGGACGAGCTCCACAGCGAGCGCACCGACCAGCTGGTCGCCGAGCATCAGCGTCTCGTCGAGCAGATCGAGGCGCTGACGCAGGTGCTGCGCAACGCCGTGGCGCCGGCCGACGTCCGTGACGACCCGACCATCGTCGAGGTCGGCGACGAGGTCGAGGTCCGGTTCCCCGACGGCGACACCGAACGCTTCCTGATCGTGCACCCGGTCGAAGCCGGGATGGACGAGCACCGCACCTCGATGGACGCGCCGCTGGCCGCCGCCGTGCTCGGGCGTCGTCCGGGGGACCGGGTGACGGTCACCTCGCCCGCCGGCGTCTACCACTGCACGATCGAGCGCCGCACCCGGCTCGAGTAGCGCCGCCCGAGCGCGAGGAGGTCCCGGATGCGCACCCGAGCGCGGCGCAGGGCCGCTCGTCCGTCCGTCGGGCCGGCCCACGCACGGCCCGGGGGTCGGGTACCCCCGCGCGTCGAACTCGCCTGCGGCGATCCCGCGACGCGGGAGCGCCTGGAACGACTGGCGACGGTGACCGGGGCCTTCCGCGTCGTCGACCACCGGGCCGAACGGATGGCCGCCGGCGTGGACCCGGGGTCCGAGCCCCCCGAGGTCCAGGTGGTGGCCCTCGGGAGCGGTGCCGGCGACGGGGACCTGGTCGCCCAGCTACGCCGGCAGCACCGGGCCGACCCGTCGCGACGCACGGTGGTGATCGGTCGGGGCACGGTGTGGTTCGACGCCGCGTTCCGTGCGGGCATCGACGCGTGGGTCGACGACAGCGCCGACGACGGCACGCTGCTGGCCGCGATCGTGGGCCCCGCCGAACCCGTCGGTCGAAGCCCCGCCGGCCGAGGCCCCGTCGGCCGAGGGCGCGCCGTCAGCCGATGACGAGCTCCAGCAGGGCCTCGAGGAGCGCCAGCAGCCCGAAACCGACCACGTAAGCGGGGCGCAGCAGCGTCCACGCGAGCCGTCGCGGTCCGGTGTGGACCCGGGTGCTGACCGTGTGGCCACTCAGCTCGACGAGCACGCTCCAGACCAGCAGGGCGCCCGCAGCCACCGCGGTCGGGAGCGCCGCGAGCTGCCAGGCGAGCAGCAGGACCCCGCCGCCGGCGAGGGTCAGCGCGATGGTCACGCTCAGCGAGGGCACGTCCTCGCTGGTGCGTTCGGCGTCCCATCGGTCCCGGCGGTGCCGATGACGCACGCGTGCACGTCCCCGGGGCCAGCGCTCGGATGCGGACGTGGACCCCGGCACGGCGCGCTCAGTCCGCGACGGTGATCGAGGCGGAGATCGGCCCGGCGTCCCGATCCCAGGCGAGCGCCTTCGCCGCGACCTCGAGGACCTCGACCTCGTAGGCACCCGGGGGGCCCGTCATGCGCAGGCGGACGCGGCCGAACATGTCCGTGGTGGCCTGCACCGTGGCCTCGCGCTCCGGGCCCCGCACCGTGGCATCCACGGCGACGTCGGAGCAGCGCTTGTCCTCGACGTCCTTCACCTCGACGAGGAACGTGACCCGCGTGCGGCCCTCGTGCGGTTCCGGCTCGAGCGCCTCCAGGCGGGTGATGCGCAGCGGGGCGGTGAACAGCCCGTCCTTGGGCATCTCGTCGGGGTGGCGTTCCAGCTGCACGGACGGGCGCGCGGCGGCGCGCAGACGACGCAGGACCACGGCGGGCTCGATCGGTCGGGGACGGCCGCGGGACCGGCGGCCGGGGGACAGGCTACTGCGAGCGGTGCTCACGCCTCACGGCCCGGCACGCGCCGGCGGGCGGCGCACCCGACCAGGTGGTCGTCGACCAGCCCCATCGACTGCATGAACGCGTACGCGGTGGTCGGACCGACGAAGCGGAACCCGCGCCGCTTGAGCTCCTTCGACAGCGCCGTCGACGCAGGCGTGCTCGCGGGGACGTCGTGGTGCGTGCGCGGAGCCGGGTGGTCATCGGGGGCGAACCGCCAGACCAGCTCGTCGAGGCGCTCGCCCTCGGCTCGCAGCTCGAGCACGGCGCGTGCGTTCGCGATCGTCGCGTCGACCTTCGCGCGGTTGCGCACGATGCCGACGTCGGCGAGCAGCCGCTGGCGGTCCGCGTCGTCGAACCGGGCGACCGCAGCCGGGTCGAACCCGGCGAAGGCCGCCCGGAAGGCCTCGCGTTTGCGCAGGATCGTGAGCCACGACAGGCCGGCCTGGAAGGCCTCGAGGCACAGCTTCTCGTAGAGGCGGACCTCGTCGTGGACGGGGACGCCCCACTCGTGGTCGTGGTAGGCGACGTAGGCGGGGTCGTCGCCGCACCACCAGCAGCGCGCCTGCCCGTCCTCGCCCGCCAGCAACCCCTCGGGCAGCGGCGTGGTGTGCATCGTGGCTCCCACTGGGTCGCGGCGTCAGCTGGCCGGGCGGCGCCAGCTGCCAGCGGTCGGGTCCGGCGCGCGGCGCCCGCCCGGCATCCTACGAGCCCGGTCGGAGCCCGCGCGCGTCACGTTGACACCCGTGCGACCTGCTGCGACCCTGTACGCGCCGGTGTCCACGCGCCGTCCCCTTGGCGTGCCCTCGACCGAACCGTGATCCCGCTCGAGCGGGGGTCGCGCGTCGGGGAGCCCCTCCCAGGACGTACGTCGTGCAGTGTCGCACCGGTGTCCGACCGTCCCCTGTCCCCAGCCACGAAGAGACCTGACCCCGATGCCCGAGACCCCGACCCCCGACCCCACCACCTCCAGCGCGGATGCGAGCGCGCAGCCGGCCGCCGACGAGCCCGTCGTCGTCGCGCAGGACCCCGGCGGCTCCATGACCTCGACCGGCGACTCCATCGTCGAGAACGACCTCACCGACGAGGAGTTCGAGGCGGCGCTGGAAGGCACCGTCACCGCCGTCGAGGAGGGCAAGATCATCGAAGGGGTGGTCGTCAAGGTCGACCCCGACGAGGTCCTGCTCGACATCGGCTGGAAGTCCGAGGGGGTCATCCCGTCGCGCGAGCTGTCGATCAAGCTCGACGTCGACCCCAACACGGTCGTCGCCGTCGGTGACGTGGTCGAAGCCCTCGTCATGAAGAAGGAGGACGAGGAGGGTCGTCTCGTCCTGTCCAAGAAGCGCGCCCAGTACGAGCGTGCCTGGGGCACCATCGAGCAGATCTACACCTCCGACAAGACGGTGCAGGGCACGGTCATCGAGGTGGTCAAGGGTGGCCTCATCCTCGACATCGGGCTGCGCGGCTTCCTGCCCGCCTCGCTGGTCGAGATGCGCCGCGTGCGCGACCTGACGCCCTACGTCGGCGAGCAGCTCGAGTGCAAGATCATCGAGCTCGACAAGAACCGCAACAACGTGGTCCTCTCGCGCCGAAAGTTCCTCGAGGAGACCCAGAGCGAGTTCCGCAACGAGTTCCTCACCTCGCTGCAGAAGGGCGAGATCCGCGCCGGTGTCGTGTCGTCGATCGTCAACTTCGGGGCGTTCGTGGACCTCGGCGGCGTCGACGGCCTCGTGCACGTCTCCGAGCTGTCCTGGAAGCACATCGACCACCCGAGCGAGGTCGTCGAGGTCGGCGACAACGTCGAGGTGGAGGTGCTGGACGTCGACCTCGACCGCGAGCGCGTCTCGCTGTCGCTGAAGGCGACCCAGGAGGACCCGTGGCAGAAGTTCGCCCGGGAGCACGCCGTCGGGGAGATCGTCGACGGTGAGGTCACCAAGCTGGTGCCCTTCGGTTCCTTCGTCAAGGTCGCGGACGGCATCGAGGGTCTGGTCCACATCTCGGAGCTGGCGGACCGCCACGTCGAGGTGCCCGAGGCGGTCGTCAACGTCGGCGACAAGATCGAGGTCAAGGTCATCGACATCGACACGGTCCGTCGCCGCATCAGCCTGTCGCTGAAGCAGGCGCGCGCCGGCGACGAGCCCGTCGCGGACGACCCCTACGACGCCACACCCGCGGTCGAGACCGCGTACTCGTCCGGCGACGACGACACGCCCAGCGGCACGCTCGCTGCGGCCTTCGCGCAGGCCGGGTTCGGCAAGGAGGAGGAGCTGTCTCCCGAGGAGATGGCGCTCGCCGAGGCCGAGCTGCCCCAGGAGCCGGCGATGGCCCCCGAGGTCGACGAGCCCGAGGCGGACGCGGAACCCGAGGCGGAGACCGAGGCGGAGGCCGAGCAGGCCCCTGAGGCCGAGGCTGCTCCCGAGGCGAACGCGGCCACGGACGCCGAGGAGACCGACGAGCAGGCCTGAGCTGCTCACGCACCACCCGTTGCGCCCCCCCCCCCCGGGGGGGGGGGGGGGGGGGGGCGCGCGTACGCTCGGCGATCGAGACGTCGCGCCAGGAGTTGACGTGTACCTGATCGGGCTGACCGGCGGCATGGGCAGCGGGAAGTCGACGGCGGCCGCCCGGTTCGCGTACCACGGTGCGGTGCTGATCGACGCCGACGGGGTGGCCCGGGAGATCGTGGCGGTCGGTGAGCCGGTGCTCGCGGACCTCGCGGCCCGGTTCGGGACGGACATCCTGCGCCCGGACGGCTCGTTGGATCGCACGGAACTCGCGCGCCGGGCGTTCGTGGACGACGCGTCCCGGAGCGACCTGAACGCGATCACCCACCCGCGGATCGCCGGGCGCATCGCGACACGCATCGCCGAACTCGAGGGGGAGGTCGCCCCCGACGCCCTCGTCGTGGTCGATCATCCCCTGCTGATCGAGACGGGGCAGGTACGTCGGTTCGATGCCGTGGTCGTCGTGGTCGCCGACGAACGACGCCGGGTCCGGCGGCTGGTCGAGCAGCGTGGGATGGACGAGGCCGACGTGCGGGCCAGGATCGGCTCGCAGGTCACCGACGACGAGCGACGGGCGGTGGCCTCGCACGTGCTGGACAACGACGGCTCCCGGGAGGAGCTCGAGGCGCGCATCGACGCGCTGGTGCCGGCGTTGCGTGCCGAGGCCGCGCGGGTGGCCGGCCAGGAAGCCGCCACGCACCGGGAGAACCGCCGCTGACGGCTACGCTGCAGGGTGGCCGACGGCGGTCAGGGGGAACGTCTCCGGTGAGGAGCACGCCATGAGCGACGCGTTGATGGAGCCGGGGGCGCGACGGCAGGTCGACCGCCCGCGCCTCGTGCCGGGACCCTCCACCGGTGTGACGGTCGGCGACGGGTACGTGGGCACACTGGAGCGGCTGACCGGCCTGCTGGTCGAGGACGAGACGCTCGAGTCGCTGCTGACGCAGGTCCTGGAGCTCACCAGCCGTGCCATCGGGACGTCGGCCGCGGTGAGCGTCACGGCCATCGACGACGGTGGTGGCTACGTGACCGTCGCGGCGACCAGCGAGGACGCGCGGGTGGTCGACGACCTGCAGTACGAGTTGGACGAGGGCCCGTGCGTCGACTCGTTACAGACGGGGCGCGAGCACCTGCTGTCCGATCTCTCGCAGGAGGAGCGCTGGCCGGCGTTCCGCGAACGCGCCATGGACTGCGGGTTCGGCAGCGTGTTCTCCGTGCCCCTGCGGGCCGGTGGACAGCCGATCGGAGCGCTCAACGTGTTCGCCGGGGAGCGTGGGGCGTTGCGCGCGGACGACCTGGAGTTGGCACGCAGGATCGCTGCGCCGGCGGCCACGACGCTCGCGAACGCCCGCGCGTACCGCCAGGCCACGCAGTTGGCGGGCCAGCTCCAGCAGGCGCTCGAGGGCCGCGCCGTCATCGAGCGGGCCAAGGGCATCCTGATGGCCTCCCGCCCGTGCGACGAGGAGGAGGCCTTCGGCCTGCTGCGTCGCGCGTCCCAGCAGCGCAACGTCAAGCTCCGGGATATCGCGCAGGCCGTGATCGCCGATCCGACGACCCTGGCCCGCTGAGCCAGCCAGCGGCCGTCGCGTCGCCGTGGTCCGCCGACCCACACGTCCGGTGGGCGGCCAGGTGCGGACCCGGACGAACGGCCCCTCGACAGCGCGTCGGTGGCTCTCTAGGGTCAACGGTGGTTGAGACCACAGCCGTCCTCCATGGGGGACGTCTGGGCTGATGGTCAGCCGGAGCAGGCGGGTCCCGGAATCTCAGGAGCCCGTATGCGGGACCCGATCAACCGAACCGCGTGCCCGACCGAGGCACGCGATCCCTTGCACATCGTCGATATCAGCGCGAGCAACGGCCGTCCCAGCATCGGCTGGTTCCTCGACGATCGACCCGGTGCTGCCTCGCGTGCTCGAGCCATCGTCCCGGTCCTCGACGCCGACGTCACGCTGTTCCACCGGGGGGCACCGTTGGGCCTACCCGGGGTCCGTGAGGTGCGCCTCTCGCCCGTCGAGGGCACCGCGGTGGCGCTGAGCGATCCGACCCGTGCGGCGGTCGTGGGCTGCGACCTCGGCCTCGCGCTGTCGACGTGGGCCGAACAGGCCGCGCATCCGCTGCTGGTCGTCGACGGACCCGTCGAGGTCGCGCTGCTGGCCCGGTGCCTGGGGGTGCCGATCGTGCCGATGCGCCGCCCGGGCCCGACGGTGGGCGCGCTCACCGGCGCCGTCAACGATGTGGCCGCCGGCTGGTTGGCGCCCTTCCCCGCGGCGCTCGAGTCCCCGGCGATCCCGTCCGAGGTCCGGCAGCGGACCGTCCACGCCGGGCTGTTGTCCCGCTTCGAGGGCCGTCGTCTGAGCCGTCGCGCGGCGCGGCGTCGCCTGGACATCCCGGAGGACGGCCGGCACGTGACCGTCCTGCTGGGCAGCGACGGCGACAACCCCTCCGGGCGCATGCTGGCACAGGCCGCTGCGACCGCGTCGTCCTGGACGATGCACGTGGTCGGCCCGTGCCCGGACCCGGTCAGCCCGACCGACCGGTTCACGCTGCACGGCTGGACCGACGAGGTGTTCCCGACCCTGCGCGCCGCGGACGTCGTGATCGCCCCGGCCTCGTTGAGCGCGGTGGCCGACGCCGCGGCCGCGGACACCCCGCTGGGCGTCGTCCCGCCCGATCGCCCCGGCGGACCGGCGTTCGCCGACGCCCTGGAGGCCGCCGGCGCCGCCGTCGTGCTCGACGACTGGCCGGACCCGCTGGCCTGGCCGGCCCTGCTCGCGGAACTGCTGGGCCGGTCTCCCAAGCCGTTGCGGCGACTGATCGACGGGCGGGCCGCGCAACGGGCGGCGCGCTGGTTGGAGGCCTGGGCGTTGTCCCCGCCCGCCGACCCCAGCCAGGCGCGCGCGGCGCTCGGGGCCGAGCCGCGCCTGGACGTCCGTGAACCGGTCGGGCAGCACACCGGCGGACCGGTGCCACCGTTCGCGGCCGCCGCCGAGCGGTGATCGACGGGTGGGGTGCTCGGCGAGACGCGGCGCGGCGGGTCAGACGAGCAGCAGCGCGAGCACCCCACCGAGCAGGGCGTACACCAGCGTCACGCCCAGGGTGCGGCGCAGCACGTCGCCCTCCGCACCCACGAGCCCCACGGTGGCACCCGCTGCCACGATGTTGTGCGGGCACACGGCGTTGCCGACCCCTGCACCGAAGTTCTGCGCCCCCAGCAGGGGCACGGCCGGCAGGTCGAGTTCCGCGGCGGTCGCGGCCTGCAGATCGGTGAACAGGATGTTCGAGGCGGTCGCCGAGCCGGTGACGAAGGTCCCGAGCACCCCGACCAGCGGCGCCAGCAGGGGCCAGGCCGCACCGGCCGAACCGGCCGCGGTCTCCGCCAAGGTGGCCGTCATCTCCGAGCGGACCATCAGGCGTGCCAGCAGCAGCATCGCGACCAGCGCGATGGTGACCGGGCCCAACTGGCGCAGCGTGCGCGCGATCGCGCCACCCGCCGCGTTCCGGTCGACCCGCTGGGCGAGGACCGCACCGAGGAAGGCGAGGGCCAGCAGCGTGCCGGGGTGGGTCAGCGGGGTGAAGGACCCGCTGAACCCGCCGGGAAGGGTCCACGCCACGCTCCACCGCGCGAGCGGCTCGCCGATGGCGGGGATGGTCCGGGTCGCGACGACCAGCCCGACCAGCGTCAGGTAGGGCGAGGCGGCGCGCACCAGCGCGCCGACGTCCAGCGCGGGCGCGGCGGGCACGGCCTGCCGTCGTCGCACGAGCAGCAGGGCGGCGACGAACACGCTCCCGCCGATCAGCGAGCCGGCCATGGTCGGCAGCTCGGGGCCCACGAAGCTGGCCAGGAGCCACATGGGGACCAGGAAGCCGAACGCGGCCAGCAGGGTCCAGCCCCAGATGGCCGGCGTGGGCCGGCTCCCGGTACCGCGTGCGGCGACCAGGACCATCACCACCAGCGGCACGATGCCGAACACCAGGTGGTAGGTGGCGCTCGCGCGGCCGATGGCCAACGGGTCGAGGTCGACCGCGGCCAGCATGGCCACGACGGGTGTCCCGACGGCGCCGAACGAGACCCCGACCGCGTGGCCGATCATCGCCACCACGACGGCCTGCAGCGGCTGGTAGCCGACACCGACCAGGAACGGTGCGGCGAGCGCGACCGACGCGCCGAACCCGGCGGCGCCCTCGATGAACAGGGCGAAGAACCACCCGATCAGCAACGCCAGCACGATGGGATCGCCCGACAGACGCCCCAGTGCCTCGCGGAGCACCTCGGTGGCGCCGATGCCGACCTGCAGCTGGTGGATCGCCAGCGCCGGGAGCACGATCCACAGGATCGTGGCGGAGGTGAACGTGGCCTCCGCGACCACCCCGGTCAGGCCGCCGCCGATCCCGACGTCGGCGAGCACGTCCCGCCCGAAACCGAAGGCGCTCAGCGCCACGACCAGTGCCGCGATGGCGCCGGCGGTGCCGGCCCGCGCCGCGGGCCAGCCGAACCCGATCATCAGGACCAGGACGAGCACGATGGGCAGCGCCGCGAGCAGCGTGGTCACCCGGGATCCTCCTGGATCATCGGACGGCGGGGTTCGGAGGTCGGACCGAGCGCGCACGGTAGGGCGCGGACGGACGTCGCGGCCGCAGGTCACACCCCCTGGGTACCGTGCTCGCCATGAGCGCCACCGATGCCACCCGCCCCGATCCCGCCGCGGACCACGTCCGTCCGGACCGCTCGGGCCTGCACCGCAACGTCCGCGACGACACCCCGTTCCGGGTCGTGAGCGAGTTCAGCCCCGCCGGGGACCAGCCGCGTGCCATCGAGGAGATCACCGAGGCGTTCGAGGCGGGCGAGCGTGCGGTCACCCTGCTCGGGGCGACCGGGACCGGCAAGACCTTCACCGCGGCCAAGGTGCTGGAGCGCCTCCAGCGGCCCTGCCTGGTGATGGCGCCCAACAAGACGCTCGCCGCGCAGCTCGCCAACGAGTTCCGCGACTTCCTGCCCGACAACGCCGTCGAGTACTTCGTCTCCTACTACGACTACTACCAACCGGAGGCCTACATCGCCTCCAGTGACACCTACATCGAGAAGGACTCGTCGATCAACGACGAGATCGACCGGCTGCGGCACCGGGCGACGATGGGGTTGCTGTCGCGCCGCGACGTGGTCGTGGTCGCGTCCGTGTCGTGCATCTACGGCCTGGGGTCACCGTTCGAGTACGAGGACCATGTGCTGTCCTTCCGCAGCGGCGAGGAGATCGGGCTCGACGCCTCCCTGCGCAAGCTCGTGTCGCTGCAGTACTCGCGCAACGACATGAACCTGGTGCGCGGGACCTTCCGCGTCCGTGGTGACACGCTGGAGGTGTTCCCCGCCGACGACGAGCGCGCGCTGCGGGTCGAGTTCTTCGGTGACGAGGTCGACCGGATCACCCGCGTCGATCCGCTCACCGGTGAGGTCTCCAAGCCGATCCAGCAGGCCGCGATCTTCCCCGCCTCGCACTACGTCTCCTCGCAGGAGGCGCTGCAGCGGGCGCTGACCTCCATCGAACAGGAGCTCGGCGAGCGGCTCGAGGAGTTCGAGCGCGAGGGCAAGCTGCTCGAGGCGCAGCGGCTGAAGATGCGGACCAACTACGACCTGGAGATGATCCGCGAGGTCGGGTTCTGCAACGGCATCGAGAACTACTCGCGCCACTTCGACGGTCGCGCGCCGGGGGAGTCGCCCTACACGCTGCTGGACTACTTCCCGGACGACTTCGTGGTGTTCATGGACGAGTCGCACGTGTCGGTCCCGCAGGTCGGCGGGATGTACGAGGGCGACCGCTCCCGCAAGGACAGCCTGGTCGACCACGGGTTCCGCCTGCCCTCCGCGCGCGACAACCGGCCGCTGACCTTCGACGAGTTCCTCGCCCGGATCGGGCAACGGCTGTTCATCTCCGCGACCCCCGGCCCCTACGAGCGCCGGGAATCGGACACGATCGCGGAGCAGATCATCCGGCCCACGGGGTTGGTCGACCCCCAGGTCGTCGTCAAGCCGACCCAGGGCCAGATCGACGACCTGATGGAACTCGTCCGTCAGCGCACCGACAAGGACCAGCGGGTGCTGGTCACCACGCTCACCAAGAAGATGGCGGAGGACCTGACCGACTACCTGCTGGAGAACGGGGTCCGGGTGCGCTACCTGCACTCCGACATCGACACGGTGGAACGGGTGGAGATCCTGCGCAGCCTGCGGATGGGCGAGTTCGACGTGCTGGTCGGGATCAACCTGCTGCGCGAGGGGCTCGACCTGCCGGAGGTGTCGCTCGTCGCCATCCTGGACGCGGACAAGGAGGGCTTCCTGCGGTCGTCGACCTCGCTGATCCAGACGATCGGACGTGCCGCCCGCAACGTGGACGGCCAGGTCGTGATGTACGCCGATCACGTGACCGACGCGATGCGCACGGCGCTGGACGAGACCGACCGCCGCCGGGCGAAGCAGGTGGCGTACAACACGGAACACGGCATCGACCCACAGACGGTCCGCAAGCGCGTCGGTGACATCATCCAGGCGGTGCGCGCCGAGGAGCTCGGGGAGGCCTACCAGCCGGACGAGGCGCCGGCCGGGGTCGGTGCCGGGGCGATCGACGCCTCCGAGCTGCCCCAGGAGGACCTCAGCGCGCTGATCCGTCGGCTCGAGGAGGAGATGCACACCGCGGCGGGCGAACTGCGCTTCGAGTACGCCGCGCGGCTGCGCGACGAGGTCAACGACCTCAAGCGCGAGCTGAAGTCCATGCAGGCCGCCAACATCTGAGCCGTGATCGGCCGCCGGTGTCCGCGTGGCGTGCGCGAGGTGTCGACGTGCCCTGCGGTTCGACGCTCGAACGGTCTAGGGTCCGATCTGCCCGGCCGACGGTCGGTCCGGGCCGGATGAGCGGCGTGGGGGAGAGGCGATGGGGCAGGTGGCACAGCAGGTGCTCCGGGCGACCGGTCTGCGCAAGGCCTTCGGGGCGCTGCAGGCGGTCGACGAGGTCTCGCTGACCATCGCGCCGGGGGAGACCTACGGGCTGCTCGGCCCCAACGGCGCGGGCAAGACCACCTCGATCTCCATGATCGCCGGGCTGCTCAAGCCCGACGCCGGCACGATCGAGGTGGACGGGCGCACGATGACCCCGACGGCCACCGCCGCCAAGGCCGCGGTCGGCCTCGTCCCGCAGGACCTCGCGATCTACCCGGACCTCAGCGCCCGGGAGAACCTGCGCTTCTTCGGTCGCCTCTACGGGCTGCCCAAGGCCGAGCTGACCCGACGGCTCGACGAGGTGCTGTCGGTCATCGGGCTGACCGATCGGGCGGACGATCGGGCGGGGGAGTTCTCCGGCGGGATGAAGCGCCGACTCAACATCGGGGTCGGGATGCTGCACGGCCCGAAGCTGCTCATCCTCGACGAGCCCACCGTCGGGGTCGATCCGCAGTCCCGCAACGCCATCCTGGACTCGGTCGAGGAACTGGCCACCGAGGGTCTGGCCGTGCTCTACACCACGCACTACATGGAGGAGGCGGAGCGGCTGTGTGACCGGATCGCCATCGTGGACCAGGGGCGGATCGTCGCGGAGGGCACCCGCCGCGAGCTGATCGCGACCATCGGCGAGCAGGACGTCGTGCGCCTCACGGTCGCCGGGGACGCGGCCGCCGCGGCCGCCGCCTGTGAACGGCTCCCGGCGATCAGCTCCGCCGATGCGGAGGACGACGTCGTGGTCTGTCTGGTCGACGGCGCGGCCGCGGCCCTGCCGCAGCTGCTCGCCGAGGTCGCCGCGAGCGGTGCGTCGGTGAGCGGGGTCGAGGTGCGCGAGCCCGACCTCGAGGACGTGTTCCTGCACCTCACCGGCAAAGCGTTGCGGGACTGACGTGGGCAGCGCCGCGCTCACCATCCTCGGCAAGGACCTGCGTCTGCGCCTGCGTGACCGCAGCGTGTGGATCTTCGCGCTCGCCGTGCCGCTCGGGTTGACCGTGCTGTTCTCGCTGATCTTCCCCGACACCGAGGATCTGCAGATCACCGGTGCGGTGGTCGACCTCGACGGGGGCGCGGTCGCCGCCGGGTTCGCCGACGGGGTGATCCCCGCGCTGGTCGACGAGGGCCTGCTCGAGCGGATCGTCGTCGCCGATGCCGAGGCGGCCCGCAGCCAGGTCACCGACGGCGACCTCGACGTCGCCTGGATCCTGCCCGTCGGGTTCAGCGACGCCATCGGTGCGGGGGAGCAGGTCGAGCTCGAGGTGCTCGTCGCAGCCGGACGCAGCCTCGAAGGCGAGGTCGCACGCGGCATCGCGGAGGCGTACGCGGCCGAGGTGGGACGGATCGGGCTCGCGGTCACCATCGAGGCCGCCATGACCGGGGGGCTCGATCCTGGCCTGATCGGCGGGCTCGGTGAGCTCGCCGCGAGCCAGCCCCGTCTCGCCTCGCTCGCGGATGAGGTCAGCGACGTCGGCGATCCGTTGGACTTCACGAGCTACCTCGCCGCGGGTATGGCCGCGTTCTTCGTGTTCTTCACCGTGCAGTTCGGGGTCACCGGGCTACTCGAGGAACGCAAGCTCGGCACGATGCCGCGGCTGCTCGCGGCCCCGATCCGGCCCGCCGCGATCCAGGCCGGCAAGCTGCTCGGGGCGCTGCTGCTCGGCCTCGCCTCGATGGTCGTGCTGGCGGTCGCCTCCGCGGTCCTGCTCGGTGCCGACTGGGGCCCACCGCTCGGCACCGCGATCCTCATCGTGGCGTTGGTCATCGCCGCGCTCGGCGTGATGGCCCTGGTCGGATCGTTCGCCAGGACCGCGGAACAGGCCGGCAACCTGCAGTCGATCGTGGCCGTGGTCCTCGGCCTGGTGGGTGGGGTGTTCTTCCCGCTGCCGGGTGATGCCGGGGTGCTGCGCATCGCCACCCTGATCTCCCCCCACGGCTGGTTCCTGCGGGGGCTCGATGCGCAGGCCTCGGCTGGCGACTGGACCCTGGCGCTCGGCCCGGCGGCCGCGATCGTCGCGTTCGGGATCGTGACCGCGATCCCCGCCGTGGTCCTCCAGCGGCGGAGGCAGGCGTGGTGAGGATCTGGACCATCGCCCGCACGGAGCTGCTGCGCATGCTGCGGGACCGCTCGAACATCTTCTTCGTGTTCGTCTTCCCGCTGCTGCTCGTGGTCCTGATCGGCGCCCAGTTCGCCGGTTCGGTCGACGCGCGGCTCGGGGTCGTCGGTCCGCAGGACGACGCCACGCTGGACGCGCTGCTCGAACGTCTCGAGGCGGCAGACGGGGTGGCGCCGGTCCGGATGGCGGACGAGGCGGCGCTGCGTGACGAGGTCGAACGCGGGCTGATGAGCGGCGGGATCCTCGTGCCCGACGGGCTCGACGCCGCCCTGCTCGGGCTGGACGACGTCGAGGTGACCTTCATCGGCCGCCCCGACGCGACCGCCACCTCGCTGCGCACGCTCGTCGCGGCCGAACTCGCCGACGAGACCCTCGCGATCGACGCGGTGGCCCTGCTCGACGCGCTCGAGCCCCGCTCGCCGGCGGAGCGCGACGAGCTGCTCGCGGTCGCCGCCCTGGTCGGTGGGCAGGCGCCGGGCATCACCGTTGCCGCGCAGACGCTCGGCAGCGACGAGCTCGCGGAGGAGTTCGCCGGGCTCGGCCAGTTCGACCTCGGCGCGTCGACCCAGCTGTTCCTGTTCACGTTCCTGACGGCGTTGACCGGCGGGGTGGCGTTGATCCAGACCCGCGAGTACGGGGTGGCCCGCCGGATGGTCGCGACCCCCACGCCGGTGCGCGTCATCGTCGCCGGCATCACGGGTGGGCGGTTGCTGATCGCGCTGATGCAGGCGCTCTACATCGTCATCGCCACCGTGCTGCTGTTCCGGGTGGACTGGGGTGACCCGCTGGCGGCCACCGTCGTGATCCTGTCCTTCTGTGCGGTGGCGGCCGCGGCGGGGCTGGTGCTCGGCGCGGTGTTCAGCAACGACAGCCAGGCCTCCGGGGCGGGTGTCGGGCTCGGGATCGGGCTCGCGGCGCTCGGCGGGTCGATGATCCCGCTGGAGCTGTTCCCCGAGGGCATGCGCGCGGTCGCACGCCTCACCCCGCACGCGTGGGCGAACGACGCGATGGCCCAGATCGTCCGGCGCGATGCGGGACTCGTCGAGGTGCTGCCCAACGTCGGCGTGCTGGTGGGGATGGCGCTCGCGCTCGGGGTGCTCGGGACCTGGCGGCTGCGGGCCGTGCTCGCCCGGTGACCACCGCCCCGCAGCCGGCGCCCGTTCGGCGGCGTTCGTCGCCGGGAACGGTCGGTGCCGCCGGCTAGGCTGCCGGCTCATCCACCCCCTGCGAGGCGTCCGTGCTCGAGATCCTGCTGCAGTCCCACCGCTACACCGGCTACGTCGTCTCCGTGCTGGTGCTCGTGGCGGCGCTCGTGGCGTTCAAGCGCGCCAAGGACGGACGCGAGTTCGATGCCGGCCTGTTCCGTGCGACCTACATCCTGCTGAGCCTGCAGGTGCTGCTCGGGATCGTGCTCTACGGGGTCGCGGGCTACTGGGAGGCGGCGCCGCTCATCGCCTACGTCCACCCGGTCCTCGGCATCCTCGCCCTGGGGCTGGGCCAGGCGTTGCTCGGGCGGGCGCGCCGCACGCAGATGGCCGCGGACGCCCACCGGCTCGCCGGTCGCGGGCTGATCATCACCCTCGTGCTCGTGCTGGCCGCGATCGGGGTGGCGTCCGTGCCCGTCTGACGACGCACGGACCTGCTGACACCTCCCCGGCAGGACCGCGACCGGTGCCGACGGACCCAGCCGGCCTCGATGCCGCGGTCCCGGCCGCCGATCCCGCCGATCCAGCGACGACGGACGTGTTCCCGGCGGCGCCCGCTCACCAGCCGCGTTCGCGCCACTCCGGCAGGTGGGGACGTTCGGCGCCCAGGGTCGTGTCGTCACCGTGACCGGGGTAGACCCAGGTGTGGTCGGGGAGCCGGCCGAAGATCTGCGCCTCGAGTCCGTCCATGATCCGGTGGTGCTCGGTCTCGTCCGCGGTCTTGCCGTGACCGCCGGGGAATACCTACGGCACGCTACGGACAACACTTGCTACGGTCAAGCCCTGATCTCGAGAGCGGAGCGGCCGTGGCCACGAACACCACCCCCCGATGCGCCCTGTACGCCCGCATCAGCGAGGACGACCTCGGCACGGAGGCCGGCGTCCGCCGACAGCTCGAGGACGGCCGTGCGCTGGCCGAGGGGCGCGGGTGGGACGTCGTAGGCGAGTACGTCGACAACGACGTGTCGGCCTTCCACGGCTACAGCGGCAACGGGTCGCCCCGCCGCGAGCGTCCCGGGTACCTGCAGCTGCTCAACGATGCCGACGCGGGCGGGTTCGACCGGATCGTGTGCTGGCACACCTCCCGTGTCGTCCGCGACCGGGAGGACCGCGGCGCCATCATCCGCCGTCTCGCCGCCGCCCGGGTGTCGCTCGTCGCCGTGAAGGGCCCCGACCTCGACCTCGCATCCGCCTACGGTCGCGGGATGGCCGACCTGCTGGGAGCGTTCGACTCGATGGAGTCCGACGTCAAGGGCGAACGTGTGGCCCGCGCCGCGCTACAGCGTGCCCGCGACGGCAAGGCTGCCGGCCACGTGCTGTACGGGTGGCGGCGCATCCGTGAGCGCAACGCTGCCGGCGAGGTCATCGAGTGGCACGACGAGGTGGACCCGGAAGCCGCCGGGGTCGTCCGGGAGATCGTGGACCGGCTTCTCGGTGGCGAGTCGCTGAGCAAGGTCCGCGACGACCTGAACGCCCGCGGCCTCCCGACACCGAGACACCACCTCGCTCTCAGGGCGGGGAAACCGGCCCCCCAGGGCGACCGCTCGGACGGCCACCCTCGTTGGCTGAACTCGACCGTACGCAAGCTCGCGATGCGACCCGCGAACGTCGCCGAGCGCGTGCATCATCGTGTCGTCATCGGCGAGGCCGCGTGGCCGGCCATCATCGACCGGGACAAGCATGACCAGGTCGTGGCGCTACTGAGCAACCCCAACCGGCGCACCTCTCGCGCCACCGCCTCCGAGCGGCGGCACCTGCTCACCTACGGCGTGGGGGAGTGCGGCGTGTGCGGGTCGCAGCTACGCCACGTCGTCAAGCGGGCACGAGGCAAGAGCTACCCGCTGTACGTGTGCGACCGTGAGGGGTGCGTTGGTCGCTCCGACGAGCGCGTCGATGAGCTGGTCAGCGCGGTCGTGGTCGAGCGTCTGTCCCGACCCGATGCAGCGGACGCGTTCACGGTCGAGCTCGCTGACGCAGCCGAGGCTCAGGGGCGAGCCGAGACCATCCGCGGCCGCCTGGATCAGGCCGCAGACCAGTACGCGGAGGGCGGCATCGACGCCCGGCAGCTCGCACGCATCACGGATCGCCTACGTCCTGAACTCGACGAGGCGGAGGCCGAGTATCGCCAGATCCTCTCGGCCGCGGCTGGCGGCACCGACGTCCTCGACGGCATCGTGGGGGACCAGGCTGCAGCCGCGTGGCTGTCCCTCGACGTAGGGGGTCGTCGTGCCGTCCTCGAGGTCCTCGGCATCGTCGTCAAGATCATGCCGACCCGTCAGGGGCCCGGTTTCGTCCCGGAGGACGTCCACATCGAGTGGAAGGGCCAGCCGTGAGCCGCAGGCGGAACGCGAAGGACCGGGAGCCCATCCGGAAGATCGTCGTCGTCTGCACCGGTGGGGGAACTCACCGTGAGATGGTGCTCGACACCATCGCCGTTCGCGTCGGCACTCAGCGCCGTCACGGTCAATCGCGCAACCCGGACGGTTCGTACGCCACCGTCTCGCCGCCGGTGTCGAGCATGAACGCACCAGCCGGCGACGCTGACGGCTTCGTGAAGGGTGTCCGCATCCGTTGCCGCGACCGTTCGTGCGCGATCGACGTCGTTCTGAAGTCCACGACGATTCTCGCCGCCCTGCCGGCGCGGGAGGACGTGTGGACGTCCACGGTTGACGTCTCGGCCGATGCTAGGCTCACCGAGCAATAGCGGCCCTTAGCGGCTGCCGGTGGCCGAGGCCCGCCGATCACCCCCCTCGACGTCAGGCTCCCTCAGCGGGGGGCAGGTAACCCCTGTCCCAAGGCTGAAGGATGTCGACCACCTGGAGAGCTGAGCGCGCCCGAGTTGCCGCTCTGTCCCGTCACCACTCTGGTGACACCGAACGTCTCGAAGACGCCCGCCGAGACCTACGCGCTGCGCGCCTGGAGGATCACGTCCGCGAGGTCGTAGCGGCCGCACCACCGCTGACCGACGAACAGCGGACCCGCCTCGCACGCCTACTGCGTGGGAACGGGGCTACCACATGAGCGACCCCATGCAGAGAGCCACGTCCCCGGCAGGACGTGGCTCCCGAAACCGTCAGCGGGCAGCTGAACGACCCTCACAGGATACGTCACCGCTCGGCCGTGGACTCAGCACCGACCACCTCAAGCCCGCCGCCGTCGAGGCCTTCCGAACCGGCGACCCCGTCCGTGTCTGTGACGCGACCCGCTGCGTCGACGTCGTACCCGACGTTGTCCTGTTCGAGCTGGTCGCCAACGGCGGGGCGGTCCGCCCGTCGTGGCTGCGGATCCGATCCACCGTGCAGTTCCCGGGCCGTGTCGCGCACGTCTACGACGCCGGGGAGGTCCGCCCATGAGCGACCACCTCGGTCCGATGCACGACGCCCTGACCTACGCCGGAGGTTGGGAATGGAACGTCCTGCCCGTCCGCGCCGGCGCGAAGCTCCCCGCCACCCCCCACGGGTTCCACGACGCGACCACCGACCCTGACCGGATCATCGACTGGTGGGAAGCCGTCCCGACCTACAACGTCGGCATCGCCACCGGTGCCGTGTCTGGCCTGGTCGTCATCGACGTCGACCCTGGTGGCGAGCCCACGATGCACGAACTCGTCCGTGAGCATGGACCGCTACCCCGAGCCGTCGCCGTCCACACCCCTCGAGGTGGGATGCACGGCTACTACCGCCACCCCGGCATCCGCGTCCCATGCTCAGCAGGGAAGCTCGGCACGGGAGTCGATGTGCGAGGTGACGGCGGCTACGTGCTCGCCCCACCATCGGTCGTGAACGACGCCCCGTACCAGTGGCGAGACCAACCGTGGCCCGGCCCGCCCGACCCGCCCGAACTCCCGCCGGCATGGATCGACCTACTGACCGTCCCGGCCGACGCACCACGGCCAGCCCGTCCGGTCGCCCCGGCCGTGTCTGGCGTTGCCGGCAGGCTCGCCGCATGGACGACCGCAGCGGTCCGCGGCGAACTCGAGGACGTCGCCTCAGCCGCGACCGGAACCCGAAACCACACCCTCAACCGGGCAGCGTTCCGCCTCGGCCAGCTCACCGCAGCCGGCGCGCTCGACCCCGATGCCGCACTCGCTGCGCTCGATGCCGCGGCCTCAGCCTGCGGGCTCGGTAACGGCGAAGCATCCCGCACGATCGCATCCGGGTTCGGGTCAGGGCTCGACCAACCGGCCGAGCTGCCGGAGGTCGCAACATGAGCGCCGCCCCCCTCGACCTCGACCAACTCGCAACGTCAGCCCTGCGCCACGCCGACCCGGAACCAGCGCCGAGCTTCGACCGCCACCAGCCCGGCGGCGCGTTCGTGCTCGACCAGCCCGACGGCGTCCCCGCCGTCTGGGGCGACGGGAACGACGTCATCTGGTCCAAGGGTGAACCGCTGCTCGTCTGCGGCCCTCCCGGCGTCGGCAAGACCACCCTTGGGCAACAGGCCGTGCTCCGACGTGCCGGCGTGCTCGACGGGCAGCTCCTGGGCCTCCCGGTCGAGGCCGACGACCGGCCGACGCTCTACATCGCGGCGGACCGGCCACGGCAGGCAGCCCGGTCACTACGACGGATGGTCAGCGAGGAGGACCGGCGCCAGCTCGACCGGAACCTAATCGTGTGGCGCGGCCCGCTCCCGTTCGACCTGACCACCGACCCGGAACGGCTCGCGTCGATGGCTGACCACTACGGCGTCGGCACGGTCGTCATCGACAGCCTGAAGGACGTCGCCCCCGGCCTCGAGAAACCTGAGGTCGGATCCGCCCTGAACGTCGCACTTCAGCACCTGGTCGCCGCCGACATCGAGACGATGGGCCTCCACCACCAACGCAAAGCATCCGGCGACAACCGCAAGCCCACCGGCCTCGCCGACGTCTACGGCTCGGCATGGATCACGGCAGGCGCCGGATCGGTCGTGCTGCTCTGGGGTGCGGCCGGAGACCCCATCGTGGAGCTGACCCACCTCAAGCAACCGGCCGAGCTGGTCGGCCCTTGGCAGCTCATGCACGACCACGACGCCGGGGTCACCTCCACCGTCGACAAACCCGACCCGCTCACGATCCTCAACGCCGCCGTCAAGGGCATTACCGCCCGGACCATGGCCCAGGCCCTCACGGGCGACCCCGACCCCTCACGCGCCAACGTGGAGCGTGCACGGCGTCGCCTTGAGGGGCTGACCGGCAGGCAGCTCGCACGCAAGCGGGAAGGCGATCCGGCCGCGGGAATCCCGGCGCTGTACCTGCCTGCCACGACCGCGCTTGAGGTGGCCGGATGACCCTCACGCACCCCCTCACGCACCCGTTTCGGACGTGTGCCCTCACGGAACCGCCCGATGCCCCACAACACCCTCACGAGACCCCTCACGGGACCCTCACGACCCTCACGCGCCTGACCCTCACGCGAACGTGCCCCCCTTTAGGGGGGCCGTTCGTGAGGGTGCCCCGCAGCAACCCTGCAACCGACCTCGTGGGAAGCACGAGCGACGACGGGGAGGGCGACCGATGAGCGCCCCGGTCCCGCTGATCCGGCACGGCGCCGTCATCGAGGGGCTTCCCGCCGCGATCCTGTCCCGGCTCGCGACCGACGCACACCGTCAGGGCCGGTTCGACCGTCTCCCCGAACCCGACCGGGCACGGATGCTCGCCGCCGTCGCCGCGCTGCACGCGGCCGCCGAAGGATGGCGCACTTCCGTGGTCGGCAACGCGGAAACGGCCGTGGTCGACGCCTCGGCATCATCCGGACACGTCGACATCGCCGAGGCCGCCCGAATGCTCAACCTCTCGCAACGCCAGGTCCGCAACCTCGCCCCCGACCTCGGTGGCGTCCAGGCCGCGGGCCGATGGCTGCTCGACGCCGACGCGGTGACCGCCGAAGCCGCACGGAGGAACGCCGCATGATCGAGCCTCACGACGAGTACATCCGGTTCATCATCGGCGACGAGTACCGCCGGTTCATCGACACCTGCAACGACCTCGACCGTCGTCAGGCGATGTCCCAGCTCGGCTACTCGGACCGCACCGCTACCTACACCGAGGTCGGCCGGCCCATCGTCCCCACCGACACCGTGCAGGCCGTCGGCGCGGTCGTCTCCGCGGTGGTGTCCCTGCTCGGCATCGACCGGCCCGAGGTCCGCTGGTTCCGTCACGAGACGGCCGCCGACCGGGCGCACCGTGACGAGTTCGGCGGCGACGAGCTCGAGCAGTTCGACGGGCCGGACAACCTGGCCGGCCGGGCCCTACGTGGCGACCCGCCCGCGGTGCTGATCCGCATGGACCTCCCGGTCCGTCAGGCGATGCGCACCGCCGCGCACGAGTGCCGCCACCTCGCCCAGCTCGACCCCGTCGACCTGGACGGCTACGTCGCCAACGAGCACGACGCCCGCGACTACGAGGCCGGGTTCGCGGCCGCGTACATGGCCGCCGCGCACCGCAACCGCAACTAGGAGCCCCGATGGACCTGTCCGCCCGCAACCGGGCCACCGCCCGCCTACCTCGCACCGCGTGGTACACGATCCACAACCGTGCCGAGACCGACACCACCGTCGTGCGTGTCTTCGACGAGGTGCTCGGCTCCGACGAGTTCACCCGCGACCTGGACGCCATCGACTCGCCGCGCATCCGGGTCGAGATCAACTCGCCCGGCGGGGACGTGTTCGACGGGGTGGCGCTGTACAACGCGCTGCGTGCCCACCCCGCGCACGTCACCACAAGGGTGACCGGTGTCGCTGCGTCGATCGCGTCGGTGATCGCCCAGGCGGGCGACCGGCGCGTCATGCTCGGCGGGGCACAGATGATGATCCACCGGGCGTGGGGCCTCGCGATGGGTGACGGCGACGAGATGCGCACGTTCGCGGCGCTGCTCGACCGCCAGGACGACGTCATCGCGAAGATCTACGCGAACCGGTCCGGGCGCACCCCCGCGAGCTACCTGAAGCTCATGGCCGCCGAGACGTGGTTCGACGCCCGTCAGGCCGTCACCGCCGGCCTGGCCGACGAGGTCATCGAGCCGTCCCGCCACACCGACAACGTCGACGGAACCGCGCTGTACGCGCAGTTCGTCGCGACCTCGCACGGCATCCCAACCACCTGACGGAAGGCACACCAATGGCAGTCATCGAAGGCGGAAACATCATCGAGGGGTCGGAACTCGTCGGCACCTACACCGTGGACGGGACACCGTCCAACGTCGCCGAGGAGCAGACGTTGGCCGGCGTCGCACACCGCGGGGCACTGCTGATCGACGCCACCAACGCGGTGCTCTACATCAACACCGGCACCAGGGCCGAGCCCACCTGGACCGTCGTCGGAACCCAGGCGTGACAGGAGCAACCATGGCAACCCGAACCAAGACCCAGCCCGTCGACCCGCACGTCGACGCACGCACGGCCCGGCTCTACGAGGTCTCCGGCCACTACGGACCGTGGACCAGCCGCGAGTACAACGAGGCGTTCCCGCCACGCACCCCCAACACCGGCCCCGACCCCGAACCGCCCGCCGAAGTGGTCGAGCTGGCCGAAGCTCGAGACATCGCCGCAGCGGCGTTCGAGCGGATCGACGAACAGTGGCAGGCCGCCGCGCTCGCCGAGCGCGCCGCCCAGGACGCCGGCCCCGTGATGGTGAACAAGCTCGGTCAGATGTTCACCGACCCCAAGGGCCCTCGGCGTCTGCGCAAGGCTCGTGAGGTCCTGGACGAACTGAACAGCGAACGTGACCTGGCACGCGAGGTGCTGCACCGGGCGAGCGCGAAGTGGCGTGCAGCCGAGACGGCGTGGCGTCACCAGCTGTTGGCCGACGAGCTGGCCGCGTCGCGCAAGTGACGCGGGCGCGGAGGGTGGGCGGGGGGTCGACCACGGGCTGCACCCGATCCGGCCATGACTCCGCGCCATCGGTAACCGTCCCCACGGCAGGAAAAAAGCGTTCCCGACCTGAAGGTGCATCGTGAAGATCGCCACGGCGGTACGTCGCCTCATCAAGGCGACCAGCCTCGGGACCGAGGCGCAGGTGCTCGCGTCTCAGGCGGTCATGCTCGCGAAGCACCTGGACGACGGCGAGATCCCTGCGTACGCGACCCCGGCGGCGCACCGCGAGCTGCGCGCCCTGGTCGAGCAGATCGGTGGGGCGCCGGGCGCGGAGGCCGGCGTCACCGATGCGGAGCTGGACGAGCTTCTCCGTGGGGGTGCGCGATGACCAACGAGGAGCGGTGCCGGACGTTGGCTCGCCGGTTCACGTACCGGTCGAACCCGGCTTCGATGTCGATGGCCAGGTCGTTGGTCACGTTCGCGAAGCGTGCCGATGTGGACCCGGGGTTCGACATGGGGACGGTTGCGACGCTGGTGAACCATCTACGTGACTGCGGCCCGGTCGAGGACGGGCTCGACCCGATCCGTGCACGGATGTGGGAGCGCCGTGCGGCGGCGTCGTGAGCGACGTCGGGTGGCAGGAACGGGCGGCGTGCCGGGGCCAAGCCACCGCCGACTACGACCCGTGGTTCCCGGAGGGCAAGGGCGCCGACACGACGGCAGCGATCGCCGACGCCAAGGCGACGTGCGAACGGTGCCCGGTCCGCGTCCCGTGTCTCGAGCTGGCGTTGGTGGAGGGGCACCGCGACGGTGTGTGGGGCGGCCTGTCGCCGGGGCAGCGTCAGAAGCTGCAGCGTGAACGTCGTGCGTCCGAGGCTGCATGAGCGGACCCCCGCCACCAGGTGACGGGGGTCCGGGTGCTCGGGGTGCGCCTACCTGGCGTGGCGCTCACGAGCGAACGCGATCGCTTCGGCCTCGCCCAGCGCCGCGGCGGCTCGAGAGAGCACGATGGACGGGTCGTCGTCGGTCGCGAACTTCAGCGGCTCGCCCGCCTCGATCCCCTCGAGCAGCTCGACGGCCCGCCGTGCGTGGGTCAGCGCAGCGGCGCGGGCGGCGCTGACCGATCCGGCGGCGAGGTTCGTCGTGAGCGGGCCGGGTGCGTTGGTATCGCTCATGCCGACTGCTCTCCGGCCAACCGCAGCCGCGTCCGCTCCTGCTCGTGGTATGCCGAGAGCTCCCGGTCGTAGTCGGTCCGCAGCGCGTCAGCGGTCCACGCGATCCGCTGCAAGCCACCGAGCAGATAGACGGGGTCGTCCTCATGCATCCGGGCGAACGTCTCGTGTGGGTGGTCGGGGTTGGCTGCGTTCGCGCCGAACGGCATGTTCGCCAGCAACGTCACTAGCCCTTGCTCGAGCATCGTGACGGCCGTCGAGTCCGGTTCGTGGACTTCCTGTGCTTCGCTCATGCGTTGCCCTCCAGGTGGTGCGGAGGGCAACGGCTCACCAGCCGCGTTCGCGCCACTCCGCGAGATGGGGACGCTCGGCTCCGAGCGTCGTGTCGTCCCCGTGGCCCGGGTAGACCCACGTGTCATCGGGGAGCCGCCCGAAGATCTGCTCTTCGAGGCCGTCCATGATGAGTTCGTGGTCCTCGTCGGATGTTGTCCGTCCGTGACCGCCGGGGAACAACGTGTCCCCGCTGAACAGGTGCGGCCGCTCGGCGCCCTCGACGAGGAAGAGCAGCGAACCCGGGGTGTGCCCGGGCAGGTGGATGACCTCGACCTCGACGCCGCCGAGCGAGATGCGCTCCCCACCCGCGAGCGCCCGGTCGACCGGCCGGGGGAAGAGCGGATCATCCGCCTGGTGCCCCCAGACCTCGATGCCCTGCTCGTCGCGGACCCCGTCCCACGCCCGGACGTGGTCCCAGTGGCCGTGGGTCTGGACCGCGGCGACGACCTCGAAGCCGGCCACCGCATCGGCGAGGCGCTCCGGTCGGGCGGCCACGTCGATCAGCAGCGCGCGGCCGCTGATGGTGTCGACGACCACGTAGACGTTGTTGTCGAACTCCTCGACGGCGAGCTTGCGGATCAGGACGTCGCCGTCGCGTCGGTCCTGCCACTCGCCATCCGGTTCGACGTGGCCGGTGTACTCAGGCACCGCGGATCTCCTCGGGGGTCAGTTCGTTCCCGGAGCGCTCGTCGCGGGCGAAGACGCTCGCGTTGCCGAGGGTCGTCTGGGCGATGTTGGTCAGCGCCTCCTCGGTGAAGAACGCCTGGTGGGCGGTGATGAACACGTTGGGGAAGGTGAGCAGCCGCGAGAAGACGTCGTCCTGGATGACCTTGTCGGACAGGTCCTCGAAGAACAGGTCGCCCTCCTCCTCGTAGACGTCCAGTGCGAGGTTGCCGATCCGGCCGTCCTTGAGCGCCTCGATCGCCGCGCGGGTGTCGATCAGCGCCCCGCGGGAGGTGTTCACGATCATCACGCCGGGCTTCATCTTGTTCAGTGCCGCCTCGTCGATGAGGTGGTGGGTCTCCGGCGTGAGCGGGCAGTGCAGCGTGATCACGTCGCACTCGGCGAACATCGTGTCGAGGTCCACGTAGCGCACGCCGTAGTCGCGCACCTCGTCGTTGGGGAACGGGTCGTAGGCGCGCAGCGAGCAGCCGAACCCGCGCATGATCCGGGCGACGATCTGGCCGATCTTCCCGGTCCCGATGATGCCGACGCGCTTGTTCCGGAGGTCGAAGCCGAGCAGGCCCTCCAGGGCGAAGTTGCCCTCACGGACCCGGTTGTAGGCCCGGTGCAGGCGACGTTCGACGGCCAGCATCAGCGCCACGGTGTGCTCCGCGACCGCGTAGGGGGAGTAGGCGGGCACGCGGGTCACCGTGATGTGGTTGCGCCGTGCTGCCTCGAGGTCGACGTTGTTGAACCCGGCACACCGCATCGTGACCAGTCGCACGCCGGACCCGGCGAGCGCGTCCAGCACCGGGGCACTGAGGTCGTCGTTGACGAAGGCGCACACCGCGTCGTGCCCGTCGGCGAGGCTGGCGGTGGTCGCATCGAGTCTCGCCTCGAGGAAGGTGAGCTCGAGCTCGGGGTGGTTCGCCGCCTCCGCGTCGAGGAAGCGACGGTCGTAGGGCCTGGTGCTGAACACGGCGATGCGCACGTGACCTCCTCACGGGGGATCGGACCCCGGGTCGTCCCGGGTACCGCCCGAGCCTAACGGGGGCCGACCGGTGACCGGCGCCCGGTGGGGGCCGTCCGCTGCTCGCATCCGCGGCGCGGGCGGTCCCGATGTCGTCCGGATCGCCCCCGGCCCCGGTGCGAACAGACGTTCGACCCGGGACGCCGGACGGGGCTAGGATGGGCATCGATACGCTGACGCGATCCCACCGGCCGACGCGCTCCGGATGTTTCACGTCCCGTCGATCCCGTCGCGGCCCCGGCCGCGGGGTCCCTGCGTCGCCTCCGGACGGCGCCATGGTCCCGCGGTGTGCGGACCATGCGTGTGCCGGGGTCGTCCAACCCATCACCGAGGAAGCTGCTGTGGCCGCACCCCGCGCCTCCCATCGCGACACCATCACCGTGCGCGGTGCCCGGGAGCACAACCTCAAGGACGTCGACCTCGACCTGCCGCGCGACAGCCTGATCGTGTTCACGGGCCTGTCCGGTTCCGGCAAGTCCAGCCTGGCGTTCGACACGATCTACGCCGAGGGCCAGCGTCGCTACGTGGAGTCGCTGTCGGCGTACGCCCGACAGTTCCTCGGGCAGATGGACAAGCCGGACGTGGACTTCATCGACGGGTTGTCCCCGGCGATCTCCATCGACCAGAAGTCGACCTCGCGCAACCCGCGCTCGACCGTGGGCACCATCACGGAGATCTACGACTACCTGCGTCTGCTCTACGCGCGCATCGGGCAACCGCACTGTCCCAACTGTGGCCAGCCGATCGCGCGTCAGACCGCGGAGCAGATTGTCGACCAGGTCGGCGAGCTGCCGTCGGGCACCCGCTTCCAGGTGCTGGCGCCGGTGGTGCGCGGTCGCAAGGGCGAGCACGCCGCGATGTTCCAGCAGCTCTCGACGGACGGCTACGCCCGGGTGCGTATCGACGGCGAGGTCTTCGGCATCGACGAGGTGCCCAAGCTCGAGAAGAACGTCAAGCACACCATCGAGGTGGTGGTCGACCGGTTGGTGCAGAAGCAGGACCTGCGCCGGCGGTTGTCGGACTCGATCGAGACGGCGCTGCAGCTCGCCGACGGCGTCGCCATGATCGAGGTGCTGCCCGCCCGTGAGGTGATCGACGCCGCGCGTGAGGCCGGGGAGCCCGAGCCCGAAGCCGAGGAGCTGATCTTCTCCGAGCACCTGGCCTGCGCGTCCTGTGGCCTGTCGTTCGACCAGCTCGCACCGCGCAACTTCTCGTTCAACTCGCCCTACGGTGCCTGTGACACCTGCTCCGGGCTGGGCACGCAGCTCACGGTCGACCCGGAACTCGTGCTCGGTGACGAGGACCTCTCCGTCGATGAGGGGGTCGTGCTGCCGTGGGGGACCGGCGCGCAGTCGAACTACTATCGCCAGCTGTTGCGCGCGGTGGTGACCCACTTCGGTGACGAGCCCGACACCCCGTGGCGCGAGCTCTCGGAACGGACGCGCGACGCGATCCTGCACGGCGCCGAGGGGCGCGTCCAGGTCTCCTACACCAACCGGTACGGGCGTCGACGGTCCTACAAGGCGCGCATCGAGGGGGTCATCGCCTCGCTGAAGCGACGCCACCAGGAGACCGAGTCCGACCACGTCCGCGACCAGGTCCAGCAGTACATGCGCGAGGTCGCCTGCCCGGCCTGCGACGGTCGCCGCCTCAAGCCGCTGGTGCTCGGCGTGACCGTCGGCGGGGTCGACATCGCCTCGTTGACCTCGAAGTCGGTGGCCGAGGCGGACGCGTTCGTCGAGTCGCTGGCGCTCACCGACCGCGAGGCGCTGATCGGTGAGCGGGTCCTCAAGGAGATCCGGGCGCGGCTGCGGTTCCTGCTCGACGTCGGGCTGGAGTACCTGACCCTGGACCGGGCGGCGGGCACGCTCTCGGGTGGGGAGGCCCAGCGCATCCGCCTCGCGACCCAGATCGGTGCGGGCCTCGTCGGGGTGCTCTACGTGCTCGACGAACCCTCGATCGGGCTGCACCAGCGCGACAACGAGCGTCTCATCGACACGCTCATCCGGCTGCGCGACCTCGGCAACACCCTGATCGTGGTCGAGCACGACGAGGCGACCATCGATGCCGCCGACCACGTCGTCGACATCGGCCCCGGGGCCGGTGAGCACGGTGGCGAGATCGTGCACTCCGGATCCGTCGAGCAGTTGCGCCGGTTGACCCGCAAGTCGCTGACCGGTGCGTACCTGTCCGGCGAGCGCAGCATCCCGCTCCCGAGCGAGCGCCGGCCGGGCGACGGCAGGGCGATCGAGATCCTGGGCGCGTCGGCGAACAACCTGCGGGATGTGGACGCGAGCTTCCCGCTCGGCACCTTCACCTGCGTCACCGGTGTCTCCGGGTCCGGCAAGTCGACCCTGGTCAACGACATCCTCTCCAAGGCGCTGATGCGGCACGTCTACGGCTCGCGCGAGCGCCCCGGGTCACACAAGCGCATCGAGGGACTCGAGGTGGTCGACAAGGCCGTCATCGTCGATCAGTCCCCGATCGGTCGCACCCCGCGGTCCAACCCGGCGACCTACACCGGGTTGTTCGACCACGTCCGTGCGCTGTTCGCGACCACCAACGAGGCCAAGGTCCGTGGCTACCAACCCGGTCGCTTCTCGTTCAACGTCAAGGGCGGCCGGTGCGAGGCGTGTCGCGGCGACGGGACGCTGCGCATCGAGATGCACTTCCTGCCCGACGTCTACGTCCCGTGCGAGGTCTGCAAGGGGCGTCGCTACAACCGGGAGACGCTCGAGGTCCACTACAAGGGCAAGACCATCTCCGAGGTGCTGGAGATGCCGATCGAGGAGGCGCTCGAGTTCTTCGCCAACATCCCCCGGATCGCCTCCCACCTGCAGACGCTGGTCGACGTCGGGCTCGGCTACGTCCGTCTCGGCCAGCCGGCGACCACCCTGTCCGGGGGCGAGGCCCAGCGGGTGAAGCTCGCCAGTGAGCTGCGCAAGCGGGCGACCGGGCAGACCGTCTACATCCTCGACGAGCCCACGACCGGGCTGCACTTCGAGGACATCCGCCGTCTGCTCGAGGTGCTGCACCGGTTGGTGGAGAAGGGCAACACGGTCATCGTGATCGAGCACAACCTCGACGTGATCAAGACCGCGGACCACCTCATCGACCTCGGTCCGGAGGGTGGGACCGGCGGTGGGACGATCGTCGCGTCCGGGACCCCGGAGGACATCGCCGGCGCCGCCGCGAGCTACACGGGCAAGTTCCTGCGCGAGCTGATCCCGAACCGTTGAGGCGTAGCTGCACCCGGCGCACGCCGTGGATCACCGGTGTCGCCTCAGTCCGGCCGGGCCTGCCCACCTCGCTGGATGCGCAGTTCGTCGGTCATGTCGCGGGGTGAGGTGCCGTCGGCCACGGCCTGCGGGTCGGCCTCGTACCGGCCGCGTTCGTGGACGGGGGCGGTGGCCACCGGGAAGCCCGTGCGCATCCCACCGAGGTCGACCTGCTGGGCCGGCATGCGGATGCCGTGGGCGTCGAAGGCGAGCTTCATGCGCTCACGCAACTGCCGGGTGACATCGAAGTTCACCATCGGCTTGGTCGGGATCACCAGCCGGACCTTGATGCCCTCGGGCCCGAACTCCTGCACGCCCCAGATCTCCGGTGCGGAGATGATGTCCGGACCCCAGACCGGATCCGCGGCGAGCTCGTTGGCGACGTCGTAGATGACCTGCTTGGCGGCGAGCAGGTCGGCATCCAAGGACACGGGGACGTCGAAGGTGGCGCGCGCCCACTCCTGTGACAGGTTCCCGACGCGCTGGATGTAGCCGTTGAGCACGTGGTGGAGCACCCCGTCGATGTCCCGGAAGCTGGAGGTCCGGAGCCCCACCCGTTCCACGAGGCCGAACTTGCCGTCGACCTCGATCCAGTCGCCCACGCCGTACTGGTCCTCGATCAGCATGGCGATGCCCGCGAGGATGTCCCGCACGAGCTGCTGCGCCCCGAAGCCGAGCACGATGCCGGCCAGACCGGCGCCGGCGAGCAACGGCTGCAGCGGGAAGCCCAGCGTCGAGACGACCATGAGCAACGCGGTCAGCCAGACCAGCACCGCGATCGCACCGCGCAGGACCCCGACGATGGCCTGCAGCCGCTGGAACCGCCGGATGCGGAACTTCTGACTGTCCTCCAGCTTCCCGAGTCGATCCTCGATCCGCCCCTCCATGCGGTCCGCGAAACGCGTCACCAACCGGCGCAGCAGGCGGCTGACCAGGAAGGCGACCACGAGGATGATCACGACCCGGATCAGCGTGGTACCGAATCCGCTCACCCGGGCGAGCAGCTCGTTGCCGGTCTGCTCCAGGACCAGTTCACACAGCCAGTTGGAGGCGAGACCCTCGTCGTCGCCGCAGACGGCGGTCGATTGCGCGAACGAGGTCACGTCGAACCCTTCCCACACCGGACGATGCACTGCCTGGACCCCAGTTCGACCAGGAGGGGAGCCTAGGGGGAGCAAGTACGCTCGGGTCGATGCGCAACCCCGCCGCGAGCTTCCGACCCGAACCGGGCTCGATCCCCGAGTCCCCGGGGTGCTACCTGTTCCGTGACCGGGACGGACGGGTCGTCTACGTGGGCAAGGCGAAGAGCCTGCGCTCGCGCCTGGCGAACTACTTCCAGGGGTTCGCCGGCATCGCGCCGCGGACGCGGGCGATGCTGGAGGCGGCACGTGCGGTCGAGTGGATCGTGGTCGACTCCGAGGTGGAGGCGTTGCACCTCGAGTACACGCTCATCCAACGCCACCGTCCGCGCTACAACGTGCGCTACCGCGACGACAAGTCCTACCCGTACCTGGTGCTGACCACCTCGGAGCCGGTCCCGCGGGCGCGGGTGTCCCGCACGGACGTGGCCAAGGGAGACCGACGGTTCGGGCCCTACGCCCACGCCTACGCCATCCGCGAGACGCTCGACCTGCTCCAGCGGGTGTTCCCGGTCCGCACCTGTTCCCAGGGCGTCTACGACCGGGCGGCACGGACCGGCCGACCCTGCCTGCTGTTCCACATCGATCGTTGCGCGGCGCCCTGCACCGGCGAGGTGACACCCGAGGAGCACCGTGCGCTGGTCGATGGTCTGGCGGCCTTCCTCGACGGTGACACCGAACCCGTGGTGGCCCGCCTGGAAGCGGACATGGCGGGCGCGGCGAGCGAACTGAACTTCGAGGCGGCGGCGCGGTTGCGCGATCAGCTGTTCGCAGCGCAGCGGGCGATGGAGAAGCAGCAGGTCGTCGCGGAGCACGAGGAGGACTTCGACGCGATCGCCGTCCACGAGGACGAGCTCGAGGCGGCCGTCCAGGCCTTCTTCGTGCGCCGAGGACGGCTCGTCGGGCGCAAGGGATGGTCGGTGGACAAGGTCGAGCCGCTGACCACCCCGGCGCTGCTGACCTCGTTCGTGTTGCAGCTGTACGCCGAACGCGACGACGAGGTGCCGCCGGTCGTCCTGGTCCCGGAGCTGCCGGACGATCACGAGGCGCTGTCGCTGCTGCTCGCCGAGCAGCGCCGGTCCTCGCGGTCGGGGGAGCGGGGCCGCCCGATCCAGCACGTGCAGTTCCGGGTGCCCCAGCGCGGCGCCAAGCGACACTTCCTCGCCACGGTGGAACAGAACGCGGCCGAGTCCTTCCAGCGCACCCGCCTGAAACGCGCGAGCGACTTCGACAGCCGGACCCGGGCGCTCAAGGAGCTCCAGGAGGCCCTGGATCTGGACGAGGCGCTGCTGCGCATCGAGTGCTACGACATCTCGCACCTCGGCGGCACCGGGGTGGTCGGCTCGATGGTGGTGTTCGAGGACGGCCTGCCGCGCAAGCGCGACTACCGGCGGTTCAAGCTCAGCGTCGACACCAACGACGACTACGCGGCCATGCGCGAGGTCCTGCGGCGTCGCTTCACGCGGCTGGCCGAGGAACGGGCCCGCCCGATCGCGGAACGCGAGGCGGACGGCGAGGCCCGCTTCGCCTACCCCCCGAACCTGGTCATCATCGACGGGGGCGTGGGGCAGTTGAACGCGGCGCTGGAGGGCGTCGCGGACCTGCCCACGGACGATGTCGCCTTCGTCGGGCTCGCCAAGCGGTTCGAGGAGCTGTGGAAGCCCGGGGAACGTCGGCCGGTCGTCCTGCCCCGGGGCAGCGAGGCGCTGTTCCTCGTCCAGCGCGTCCGGGACGAGGCCCACCGCTTCGCGGTCTCCTACCAGCGCACCCGTCGGCGTGCGGACGTGCAGCACTCGGCGCTGGACGACGTGCCCGGCATCGGGCCGACCCGACGTCAGGCACTGCTGACCCGGTTCGGCTCGCTCGCCGCGTTGCGCCGGGCCAGCGTCGAGGACCTGGCCGGCGTGCCGGGGGTGTCCTCTACGCTGGCACGCACCGTGCACGAGCACCTGCAGGCGGCCGAGCAGGCCCGACGCGCCCCCCGGTGACCCGAGGCGCCCCACAACGAGCACCCCACCCAGCACACACACAACGGCCAGCAGTGAGCGATCGGCCAACTCCGCTCGGCGGCGAGGTGAGCTCGGTCGAGGAGGCCAGGCCACGCATCCTGGTCATCACCGGGCTGTCCGGCGCAGGGCGTTCCACGGCCTCGAACGCGGTCGAGGACCTCGGCTGGTTCGTGATCGACAACCTCCCGCCGACGCTCATCGACCGGGTCACGGAGCTCGCCTTCGCCCCCGGATCCTCGGTCACCCGGCTGGCCGTCGTCGCCGATGTCCGCGGCCGGGAGTTCTTCAGCGCGCTCGTCGACACGGTGCGCGATCTGCGCCGCTCCGAGGCGGACGTGCGGGTGCTGTTCCTCGAGGCCGACGAGGAGGCGCTGGTCCGTCGCTTCGAGGAGACCCGTCGGCGGCACCCGGCGGACACCGACGGGGGCGTGCTGTCGGGGATCCGGGCCGAACGCGAGCAGCTCACGGAGCTGCGCGGGCTCGCCGACCTCATCGTCGACACCTCGGACCTCAACGTCCACGAGCTGCGTGACAAGGTCCTGGCGGCCGTCGACGACCCGGGCGCCTCGCAGCTGCGGGTGTCCGTGGTCTCGTTCGGCTTCAAGCACGGCACGCCGAGGGACGCCGACCTGTTGTTCGACGTGCGGTTCCTGCCGAACCCGCACTGGGTCGAGGAGCTGCGGCCCTACAGCGGCAAGGACGCCCCCGTCCGCGACTACGTGTTCGGTCAGCCCGCGACGGAGCCGTTCGTCTCCGCGCTGGAGCACCTCCTGGACGTCGCCGTGCCCGGCTACGTCACCGAGGGCAAGCGCTACCTGACCATCGGGATCGGCTGCACGGGGGGCAAGCACCGCTCCGTGGCCATCTCGGATCGCATCGGTCGCCACCTGGCGACCTCGTTCGACCTGCCGGTCGCCGTCGTGCACCGCGACCTGGGTGCGGAGTGAGCGCATCGGGGTCCGCGGTGGACCCGCCGTCGTCCGCGGCCATCGGTGCGGCGGTGGCGCTCGGGGGTGGCCACGGCCTGGCGCGCTCGCTGCGCGCCTGCACGCGGCTGGCCGAGCACACGACCGCGGTCGTCACGGTCGCGGACGATGGCGGGTCCTCCGGACGGCTGCGTCGCGACCTCGACGTGCTCCCACCCGGTGACCTGCGGATGGCGTTGACGGCGATGGCCCGGCGCCACGACGTCGCCGAGGTCATCGGCTACCGCTTCCATCGGGGCGAGCTCGCCGGGCACAGCCTCGGCAACCTCGTGCTGATCGCGATGCAGGACCTCGCCGCGGGTGACCTGGTCACCGCGCTCGACCGGCTCTGCGCCCTGCTCGCGTGCCCGGGTCGGGTGCTGCCGTGCACCGAGACCCCCGTGACCTTGCGCGCTCGGACCGCGGAGGGGGCCGTCACCGGGCAGGTCGCAGTCGCGGCCACGCCGCGGTTGCAGCAGGTCTGGCTCGACCCCGACGACCCGCTGGTCACGCCCGGGGTCGTCGACGCCCTGGCCGAGGCGGAACTGATCGTGCTCGGCCCGGGGTCGCTCTACACCAGCCTCATCCCCAACCTGCTGGTCCCGGGGGTGACCGCCGGGCTGGCGGCGTCCTCGGCACCGATCGTCTACGTGGCCAACCTGCGTGAGCAACCGGGGGAGACCGAGGGGATGGGGCTCGTCGACCACCTCGACGCCCTGACGGCCCACGTGCCGGGGCTGCAGCTCGATGCGGTGCTCGCCCACGGCGGCGACTCACCCAGCGGACAGGGCGCACCGCTGCCGGTCGATGCGACGGCGGTCGGCCGTCGCATGACGCAGCTGATCGTGGCCGACCTGCTCGATGGCGCGGACGGGCACGACCCGGCCAAGCTCGCCCACGCCCTCACCGCGCTGGTGAGCCCCTGATGGAGCCGCCGGGCTTCACGGCGGGCGTCCGCCAGGAACTGGCCCGGGTCGAGGTGGCGACCGACCCGGAACGCCGCGCGGAGCTCAGCGGGCTGCTGCGGGGCGCGGGCAGCTGGCACCGTGACACGGCGGAGCTCGGACCTCGATTGCAGCTGCGCACGGGCTCGGGCGCGGTCGTCCGCCGCGCCCACCGCTGGCTCGTGGACTGCTTCGGTCGGCGGCCACAGCTGGTCGTCTGGTCGCCGTCCGGGGTCCGTCAGCGGACCACCTACGGGCTGGTGGTCGTGCAGGCCGCCCCCCTCGGCCAGCAGCTCGGGCTGCTCGATGCCCGGGGGTTCCCGACCGATGCCCTGCCCGTCGACCTCGACGAGGTGACCGGGTTGTCCTACCTGCGAGGGGTCGTGCTGGCCTCCGCGACGATCTCCCCGCCCGGTCGCGACCCGCACCTGGAGATGCCCGTCGACGGTGCCGGGGTCGCGGACGGCCTGGTGGCACTGTTGGCGGAGGCCCTCGGTGTCCGCGCCAGCCACGTGGACGGGGACCGACGCCGGGTCGTGATCAAGTCGGGGGAGTCCATCGGTCGACTGCTGGCGACGCTGGGCGCGAGCCAGGCGTTCCTCGCCTTCGATGACCGCCGTCTGCGTCGGCAGCTGCGCGCGGAGGCCAACCGCCTGGCCAACGCGGACAACGCGAACCTGCGCCGCTCCATCGAGGCGGCGGCGGTGCAGGTCCGCGCGGTGGAGACCGCCATCGCGGCGCACGGGTGGGATGGGTTGCCCGAGGAGTTGCGCGATGTCGCGCTCGTGCGGCTCGCGAACCCGGAGGCGAGCCTCAGCGAGCTCGGCGCACTGCTGCACCCGGGCGTCGGCAAGTCGGCCGTCCACCGCCGCCTGCGGCGGCTCGAGGAGTTGGCGGCCGATCCCCCTGCCGCTACGGACGAAGGGGAGGCCGAGAGCCCCTGACCGCGGTCGGAGGCCGGTGATAGTGTCCGCGGCGAGCGCTCGACGCGCACCAGACCTTCGAGCACGACCCTTCCACCACGTTCCCACCACAGCCAGGAGGCTCCATGACCGTCCGCGTGGCCATCAACGGGTTCGGCCGTATCGGCCGGAACTTCCTGCGCGCCAAGTACGCGCAGGGCATCGACATCGACATCGTCGCGGTCAACGACCTCACCGACACCGGGGCGCTCGCCCTGCTGCTGAAGTACGACAGCGTGCACGGTCGCTTCGACGGCACCGTCGAGGTCGACGGCGACCTGATCATCAACGGTGACCGGCTCACCGTCCTGTCCGAGCGCGACCCGGCGGCGCTGCCGTGGTCGGACATGGACATCGACATCGTGGTCGAGTCGACCGGGTTCTTCACCAAGCGCGACGCGGCGGCCAAGCACCTCGAGGCCGGTGCCAAGAAGGTCGTCATCTCCGCCCCGGCGACCGACGAGGACAAGACCATCGTCATGGGCGCCAACGAGGACGAGTACGACCCGGCGACCCATGACGTCGTCTCCATGGCCTCCTGCACGACCAACTCTGTCGTCCCGATGGCCAAGGTCATCCACGAGGCGTTCGGGATCGAGCAGGGTCTGATGACCACGATCCACGCCTACACCGGTGACCAGCGCATCCACGACGCGCCGCACAAGGACCCACGTCGCGCCCGCGCCGCCGCGGTGTCGATGATCCCGACCACGACCGGTGCGGCCAAGGCCGCGTCGCTCGCGCTGCCCGCCATGGAGGGCCGCCTCGACGGCTACGCCATGCGCGTGCCGGTCCCGTCGGGCTCCGCCACGGACCTGACGCTGCTGCTGTCGCAGGAGGTCACCAAGGAGGAGCTCAACGCCGCGCTCAAGGCCGCTGCGGACGGGCCCCTGCAGGGCGTGCTCGAGTACACCGAGGACCCGATCGTGTCCGTCGACATCATCGGCAACCCGCACTCGTGCATCTTCGACGGCTTGGCGACCATCGCCGCGGGTCGCATGGTGAAGGTGCTCGGCTGGTACGACAACGAGATGGGCTACTCCACGCGGCTGGCCGACTTCACCAAGTTCGTGGGCGACAAGCTGTGAGTCTGCTCGACGGCGTTCCGACGCTCGACGACCTGGACGCCTCGGGCCGGCAGGTGTTCGTTCGGGCCGACCTGAACGTACCCTTGCGGGACGGTCAGGTCGGCGACGACCTCCGGGTGCGCTCGTCGGTCGACACGATCGAGCACCTGCTCGCGCAGGGCGCCTCCGTCGTGGTCGCCTCGCACCTGGGGCGTCCCAAGGGCACCCCGGACCCGGCGTCGTCCATGGCGCCGGTCGCGGCCCTGCTCGGCGACCTGCTCGAGCGGCCGGTGCACCAGGCCAGCGACGTCGTCGGCGAGGATGCGCGCGCCCGCGCGGACGCGCTCGCGCCCGGTGAGGTCCTCCTGCTGGAGAACCTGCGCTGGGACGCGGGGGAGACCGCCAACGACGACGCCTTCGCCGACGCGCTGGCCGCGTTGGCGGACGTCTACGTGGACGACGCCTTCGGGGCGTCCCACCGCGCGCACGCCTCGATCTCCGGGGTCCCGGCCCGCCTGCCCGGCTACGCCGGGCGGCTGCTGGCCCGTGAGCTCGAGGTGCTCGGTGGCCTGCTCACCGACCCACGGCACCCCTACGTCGCGGTGCTCGGGGGCGCGAAGGTGAGCGACAAGCTCACCGTGCTCGAGAACCTGCTGCAGCGCGTCGACGCCATCGCGGTCGGCGGCGCCATGGCGTTCACCTTCCTCGTCGCCGAGGGTCACGAGGTCGGCGGCTCCCGCGTGGAGGCCGACCAGGTCGACACGGTCCGTGAGCTCGTGCAACGGGCCCGGGGTCGCGGGGTCGAGGTGCTGTTGCCGACCGACGTCGTGGTCGCCCCCGAGTTCGCCGAGGACGCGGCTGCCTCGACCGTGGACGTCGACCAGATGCCCGCCGATCAGCTCGGCCTGGACGTCGGCCCGCGGACCGCGGAGGCATACGCGGAGGCCATCCGCGGCGCCGGCAGCATCTTCTGGAACGGCCCGATGGGCGTGTTCGAGTGGGCGAGCTTCGCCGCCGGGACCCGGACCGTGGCGGAGGCCATGGCCTCCACCAGCGGGTTCAGCGTCGTCGGTGGTGGGGACTCGGCCGCCGCCATCCGCAGCTTCGGTCTCGACGACCGCGTCGACCACGTGTCGACCGGCGGCGGCGCCTCGCTCGAACTGCTCGAGGGCAAGGACCTGCCCGGCGTCGCCGCGTTGCGCCGCTGACCGCCGCCCCACCCACGATCGCCCCACCCGCGCCCCGCGCGTCGGAACGTCCCGACCACCAAGGACCACGTTGTGAGTGACCGTACGCCGATCATCGCCGGCAACTGGAAGATGCACCGCGACCACCTCGAGGCCATCCAGCTCGTCCAGAAGCTGGCCTACCACCTCGACGGCGCGGACTACGAGGGGCAGGAGGTCGTGGTCTGCCCGCCGTTCATCTCGCTGCGATCGCTGCAGACGCTGATCCAGTCCGACAAGCTCGCGATCGCGTTGGGGGCCCAGAACTGCCACGCGGAGGACGAGGGCGCCTTCACCGGGGAGATCGCCGCCCCCATGCTGGCCCGGCTCGACGTGCGCTACGTCATCGCCGGCCACTCGGAGCGTCGGGCGCTGTTCGGCGAGACCGACGAGGTCGTCAACGCGAAGGTCAAGGCGATCCAGTCCCACGGGATGCGCCCCATCCTCTGCGTCGGCGAGACCCTCGAGGAACGCGAAGCCGGTCGCGCCGTCGAGGTGGTCACCGAGCAGCTGCGCGGGTCGCTGGCGGGCGTGCGGGTCGCGGATCCGGAGTCCCTGGTCGTCGCCTACGAGCCGGTCTGGGCCATCGGGACCGGACGCACCGCGCTCCCCGAGGACGCCCAGGAGCTGTGTGGCGCGGTCCGCACGGAGCTCGCCTCGATCTACGACGCGGACACCGCCGCCGGCATCCGGGTCCAGTACGGGGGCAGCGTCAAGCCCGGCAACGTCCGCGAGCTGATGGCGCTGCCGGACGTCGACGGCGCGCTCGTCGGCGGCGCCAGCCTGTCCTCGGAGGACTTCGCGCTCATCGTCGCCCACAGGCGCTGATCAGAACGCCCACAGGCGCTGATCAGAACGCCCACAGGCGCTGATCAGAACGCCCACAGGCGCTGATCGGGTCGCCCACAGGCGCAGATCGGGTCGCCCCCGAGGTCAGGGGGTGACGTCGTCGGGGTTGATGACCTCGAGCAGCTCCTCGGCGAAGTGGCACGCCACCGGGTGGCCCTGGCCGCGGTCGACGAGCTCGGGTTCCTCGGTGGCGCAGATCTCCTCGGCCTTCCAGCACCGGGTCCGGAACCGGCACCCGCTCGGCGGGTCGGCCGGGCTCGGGACGTCACCTTCGAGGATGATGCGCTCCCGCTTGGCCTCGATCTCCGGGTTCGCGCTCGGCGCGGCCGACAGCAGGGCCTGCGTGTAGGGGTGCGAGGGGCGGCGGTAGATCTCATCGCGCTCGCCGGTCTCCACGACCTTGCCGAGGTACATCACCGCGACCCGGTCGGAGATGTGGCGCACGACCGACAGGTCGTGGGCGATGAAGACGTACGCCAGGCCGAACTCGTCCTGCAGGTCCTCGAGCAGGTTGATGATGCCGGCCTGCACGGAGACGTCCAGTGCCGACACCGGCTCGTCGAGGATCAGGGCCTTGGGCTGCAGCGCGAGCGCCCGGGCGATGCCGATGCGCTGGCGCTGACCGCCGGAGAACTCGTGGGGGTAGCGGTTGCCGTGCTCCGGGTTGAGCCCGACGAGCTGGAGCAGCTCCTTCACCCGGGCCGGCCCGCCGTCCTTGTAACGTCCGTGGACCTTCAGCGGCTCCGCGATGATGTCGTTGACCGGCATCTTCGGGTTGAGCGAGGCGTAGGGGTCCTGGAAGACGATCTGCAGGTCGCGCCGGACCGCCTGCATCTCCTGCTTCGGCAGCTCGGTGAGCTCCTTGCCCTCCCACCGCACGCTGCCGGCGGTCGGGGTGTGCAGCTGCAGGATCGCGCGGCCGGTGGTGGACTTGCCGCAGCCGGACTCGCCGACGACCCCGAGGGTCTCGCCGGCATCGAGGTCGAGACTGACGCCACTGACGGCCTGCACCTGTCCGACCACCCGGCGCAGGAAACCGCTGCCGCGGATCGGGAAGTGCATGACGAGGTCACGTACCTCGAGCAGATGCTCGCCGACGTGCTCGTCGTGGGCGCTGACGGGGGCGGGGGAGGTCTGCGTCATCGCCCAACCTCGCTCTCGGTCCGGAAGTAGGCGGTCGGGTCGTCGACGGCGGCGAGTTTCTGCCAGTGGTGGCAGGCGGCCACGTGGTCGGGCTTGTCCGTCTCGGTGAGCGGCGGTTCGGTCTCCAGGCACTCCGCGGTCGACAACGGGCACCGAGGTTCGAACGCGCAGCCGATGGGCAGGCTGATCAGCGACGGCGGCGTGCCCTTGATCGGACGCAGCCGCTCGTTCGTCGAGTCCTCGAGCGACGGGATCGACCCCATGAGTCCGGCGGTGTAGGGCATCCGCGGGTTGGCGAACATCGGCCCGGTCTCCGCGACCTCGACCGGCTTGCCGGCGTACATCACCAGGGTGCGGTCCGCGATGCCGGCGATGACGCCGAGGTCGTGGGTGATCATGATGATGGCGGCGTTCACCGCGTCCTTGACCTCGATGAGCGTCTCAAGGATCTGCGCCTGCACGGTGACGTCCAGCGCCGTGGTCGGCTCGTCCGCGATGATGATGTCCGGGTTGTTGATCACGGCCATCGCGATCATGACGCGCTGACGCATCCCGCCGGAGAACTCGTGGGGGTAGTTGCGCAGCCGTTCGCGTGCCTGGGGGATGCCGACCATGTCGAGCATCTCCGCGGCGCGGTCCAACGCCTTCTTGCGCGGCATCGTGTGGTGCGAGAGCACGGCCTCCGCGAGCTGGTCGCCGATGGAGTAGACCGGGTTCAACGCGGTCATCGGGTCCTGGAAGATCATCGCGATCCGGGAGCCACGCAGCGCTCGCTGGTGCTTCTCCCGCAGCTGCAGGACGTCACGGCCCCGGAAGTACACCGAGCCGGTGACCCGGGCCGACTTCGGCAGCAGCCCCATCAACGCCATGGAGGAGACCGACTTGCCGGAACCGGACTCGCCGACGATGCCGAGCACCTCGCGTTCCCGGACCGAGTACGACACCCCGCGGACCGCCTGGACGAGGCCGTCGTCGGTGGGGAAGCTGACCGTGAGGTCCTCGACCCGCAGCAGTTCGTCGCTGGTGCGGCCGTCGACCGCGTCGAGCGGGGGCGTGGTCGTCGCATCCTCGGGGTGGGCGGGGTCGGACATGCTCATCGCGGGGTCCTGACACGGGGGAGGGGACGGGAGCGCCGGACCCGGTCGTGGGCCGGGGTGGGGTGCGGCATCCGCCGGGAGGGCCGGTGGTGGGGCAGCACGGCGGGCATCAGTCCCGGACGCGGTTCTGGCGCGGGTCGAAGGCATCGCGCAGGCCGTCGCCGATGAAGTTCACCGACAGCGCGATCGCGACGATGAAGATGCCGGGCCACCAGAACAACCAGGGTCGGGAGACCATGGCGGTCTGGTACTCGGTGATGAGGCTGCCGAGCGAGACGTCCGGCGGCTGGATCCCGAGCCCCAGGAAGGACAGGGCGGTCTCCAGCAGGATGCCTGCCGCGATGGCGAGCGTGGCGGTGACGATGATCACCCCGACGGTGTTGGGCAGGATGTGCTTGGTGATGATGCGCCAGTTGCTCGTCCCGATCGCGCGGGCGGCCTCGACGAACTCCTTCTCCCGCAGGGCCATGAACTCCCCGCGCACGAGGCGGGCGAGCCCCGTCCAGGTCACGACACCCAGCGCGATGCCGAGGAACACGATGCCCGTGCGACCGAACACCGCCGCGACGATCGCGGCGAAGATCAGGGTGGGCACGGAGATCATGGCGTCGGTGATGCGCATCAGCACGGCCTCGGTACGGCCGCGGAAGAAGCCCGCGGCGGCACCGATGAGCGTGCCGAGCAGCGTGGTCACGATCCCGATGATGAAGGCCACGACCAGCGACTGCTGCGTGCCCCGCATGACCAGCGCGAAGTAATCCTTGCCGACGTTGTCCTGCCCGAACGGGTGCTCACCGAGCGCGAAGCCCTCGGTGAACAAGGTCGGCCGGCCGCCGTCGAGCACGGTGCCCGTGCGCAGGAACGACTTGTCCCACCAGCCCCCGAACGGGCCGTACCCGATCGAGGTGTAGGCCAGCACGACGATGAACAGCAGCGTCCCGAGCCCCAACATCGCCGCGCGGTGTCGCAGGAAGCGGCGCAGGACCATCTGGCCCTGCGTGCGGGCGATGACCTCCATGCCGTCGTCGGCGACCTGGGTCGGTTCGTGGTCACGGGTGACCGGGGGGCCCTCGGTGTTGGTGCTCATCGGGTCGTCCTTCCGCTGGGCGCTGCGATCACGAGAGTCGGATCCGCGGGTCGAGGTAGGCGTAGGCGATGTCGGCGATCATGTTGAACACCACGATGGATCCGCCGGCGACCACGAAGAAGGCCATCACCGGGTTCGGGTCGACCTCGTTCAGGCCACGGATGAACAGCGTGCCCATGCCCTGCCAACCGAAGACCTGCTCGGTGATGACCGCACCGCCGATCACCGCACCGAAGTCGAAGGCCATCAGGGTGGTGACCGGGATCAGGGCGTTGCGGAACCCGTGGCGCATGACCACGGTGCGCTCGGTCAGCCCCTTGGCCCGCGCGGTCCGGATGTAGTCCTGGTTCATCACCTCGAGCATGCTCGCGCGGGTGTAGCGGGTGTACACGGCGAACGAGATCAGCAGCAGGGCGACGGTCGGCAGCATCAGGTGGCTGATCGAGTCCAGCCCGACCTCCCAGAAGTTGCCGGTGAAGCCGGGGGTGGCGGAGCCGACCGTGGAGATCGGCCGACCGCGCACCAGGCCGAAGAAGCGCTCGTAGGCCTGCAGCAGCTGGTCCATGAAGATGACGCCGCTGACCAGGACCGCGGTGAGCGCGGACGCGGACATCGCCTGGCGGCGGTGGATGCCGCCGAGCCCGGCGCCGATCCCGAGTGCCGCGCCGATGCCGAGCACGAACAGGCCCAGCAGGGTCCAGGCGGAGGGCTCGGCCAGGATCGGGCCACCGACGAGGTAGAAGCCGACCCCGGCCACCGCGGTCGCTCCGGCCGCCTGCAGTGGGGGCCGGTGGCGGAAGCCGGCGGTGAGGTAGGTCGCAACCACGGCCGAGATCACCGACATGACGCCGACCACGATCGTGCCGAACCCCGGGTCGGCGAACCAGCGGGTGGTGCTGAAGAAGACCAGGACCGCGGCGGTCGAGGCGAAGCTCGTGATCGACACCACCAGACGCCGCTGTCGGTCCCCACCGATGAGTGCCTGCCAGGCGACGGCCGCGAGTAGCGCGACCACCACCGTCACGGTCGGAGAGATCGTGGGGTCCCGTAACCAGTTGTTGAACTCGATGGCCGCGTACTGCTTGAGCATGACGGCGACCCAGAAGACGGGCAGCGAGTAGAAGAGGAAGGCGGCGAAGGTCAGGCTGTAGTCGAAGCCGCTGTACTGACGGAGCGCGGAGACGATCCCGACGGTGACGCCGAGCACGATCGCGAGGACGGTCGCGACGATGACCATCTGCATCGTGGCAGCGGCCGCGTTCGAGAGCAGCGCGGAGACGTCCTGGTTGCGGATGTTGAGGCCGAAGTCGCCCCGGAAGATGCCGGTGAGCCAGTTGAACCAACGCAACGGGACGGGCACGTCGAGCTGCAGGAGCTCGCGGCGCGCGGCGATCTGGATCTGGGCATCACCCTCATCCTGGATCCCGCGCAGGTCCTCGAAGGGATCGCCGGAGATCGAGACGCCGAAGTAGACGACGAACGACGCCGCCAACAGGGTGAACGTCGAGATGATGAACCGTCTGAGGATGAATACAGCCACCGCGTGTCTCCGATCGCGGTCGTGAGGATAACCCCGGGGACCAGGCGGAGTCCCGAGGAGTGCGATGTCGCGCGGGCGTGGTCACACGCCCTGTCTGGCGGATCCTCCCAGATCCCTCAGCGCCGGGAGCGGCGGTGCGCAGACATGGCAGCGGGGCCGGGCCGAACGTGCACCCGGCCCCGCGAAGGCCGTTCACGTGCAGTCAGTCGATGGCCAGGGGACGCGGAACGCGCCCCCCGACCTCGGACTCACTGGCGTGCCCACTCCTCCATGTTCCAGGTGATACCACCCTGGGTCTGGTTGTTCACGACACCGTCGATGTCATCCGCGAACGCGATGACCGACGGGAAGGTGAACAGCGGGATGGTGGGCAGGTCCTCCCACAGCTGGGCCTCGATCTGAGCGACCAGGTCGCGCGCGGCGTCCGGGTCGAGCTCAGCGAGCAGCTGGCGGTACAGATCGTCCACGACCTCGCTGGAGTAGCAGCCGTTGTTGTTGCCCTTCTGACCAGCCGCGCAGGCGCTCGGCGTGGTGAAGGTGGAGGCGGTGCCGCTCACGTAGCCGGAACCCACCCACGCGAACAGGGCGACGTCGAAGTCCGTCTCGTCGAGCTCGCCACCGAAGAAGGTGTCGGAGCCCTGGTCGACGATCTCGAAGCCGGCCTCGCCACAGGAGTCACGGATGAGCTCCACGATGTTGGTACGACGCGGGTTCGGTGCCTGGTACCCGATCGCGACCTCCATGCCCTCCATGCCGGCTTCGGCGAGGAGTGCGGCGGACTGCTCGATGTCGACGTCGGCGTAGTCGCCGGCGATGGTGCCGGCGACCTGCTCCGCGTAGTCGGGCTGGAAGGAGTAGGTCAGACGGGCATCGAGCACCTCGGCGTCCGGGTTCTGCGGCGCGATGAGGTTGTCGATGATCAGCTGACGCGGGACGCACAGCGCGAAGGCTTCACGCAGGTCGCGGTCCTCGAACGGGCTACCCGACGACATGTTGAAGTCGAGGTGCTCGTAGATGAAGGACTCACCGGTCTCCACCACGACACCCTGCATGCCATCGAGCTGGTTCAGCAGGTCCGGGTTGGGCTGCGGGTCGATGATGTCGACCTCACGGTTGTCGAGCGCCTGCGCCTGCTGGTCCTGGTCCAGGAACCGGAAGACGATGGTGCGCGTCGCCGGAGCCTCGCCCCAGTAGTTCTCGTTGTACTCGAGGGTCAGCGACTCGCCAGCCTGCCAGTCCGTGATGGTGTAGGGACCGGAGGAGGGCATGAGCGCCGCGTCGAGCAGCTCGCCCGGGTTCATGACCCAGCCGCTGTTGTAGAACGCGGCGGCGTCAGCGAGTGCGTCGGCGTCGTCGTTCTCGATCGCCTCGATGAACTCGGCGACCGTGAGGCCACCCTGCTCAGCCACGATGTGCGCGGGCATGGTGACCGGGTTGATGGCCTCCCAGGACGCGTACACGTTCTCGTACTCGACCTCGAGGGTCTTGTCGCCATCCGCACACGACGGCTTGGCCCAGTCCTCGTAGCCAGCGGTACCGGCGGTGGAGAACAGCGGGGTCTCGTTGCCGTCCTCGTCCTCCTCACCGGTGGTGTAGACGCCGGCGTTGGCGGCCCACGTCAACAGCATGTCGGCGCAGTCGATCGGCTCGCCGTCGGACCAGGTCACCTCGTCGTTGATCGTGTAGGTGACGATCTGCGGGTCCTCGCTGGTGAGCTCGTAGGTCCCGAAGTCGGTGTTCGCCTCCGCGAACCCGTCCGGCGCGAAACGCCAGAAGCCCTCGAGGACACCGTTGAGCACGAGCGTGTTCCGCGTCGCGTTCTGGTCGGCCGTGCCCGCGTTGTAGGACGCGAACTCCTGCTCGGCCGCGTAGACGACCGTGGTGTCGGCGGGACCGTCTGCCGACGGCTCGTCATCGGTGTCGTCGTCATCGGTGTCGTCGTCCGTCTCGACATCTTCGTCGTCGACGGTGTCGTCGGTCTCGCCGTCATCGCCGTTGCCACATGCACTCAGAACGAGTGCTGCAGCGGCGGCGATGGCGGTCATCTTGACGCTTCGGCGTCTCATACGCATCGGCTGCGCTCCTCCATCGTGCGCGCCCGACCATCGGACGCGCGGTGGGTGACTCGATCGGTCGACGCTTCCCTGGTGACCCCGGAGGATCGTGGTCGACGGATCGAACCCGCGGTGGCCACATCGACGTTGCGCCGACGGCGACCACCGTCCGAACGAGCGTAGCCACGTACTATCTCGGTAGGACGTGCTATTCCCGCGGGCGCGCGGTGCTCGCTCATCGGTCAGCAGGTGACCGGACATGCGGTGGAGGGACGCTACGGCCGCGCATCGCGGGCCCTCCCGGTACCGGGAACGCCCCCTCGGCGCCCGGAGTCCCTATAGTACGAGTGAGCGACCGCCAGCTGCCGGCGCGTCGGGGAGGATGGGACCGTGGTGCGACGAAACGACCCGATGGAGAACCTGCTCGGTCCGCTCGAGCAGGAGGTCATGGACGTGGCCTGGCGCCTCGCCGATGCCACCGTCCGTGACGTGCACGACGAGCTGGCGGCCCGTCGGACCATCGCCTACACGACCGTGATGACGACCATGGCGCGCTTGGCCTCCAAGGGGCTGCTGGAGCGGGACACCTCGGGGCTCGCCCACCGCTACCGGCCGGCGGTCAGCCGCGACCGCTACGCGCGTTCCGCGGTCGAGAACGTGATGACCTGGCTGATGGAGCGCTACCCGGAGCCGGCAGCCGCCTACCTCGCCGATGTGGTCGACGGGGTCGACGATCTGACCCTGCGCGAGCTCAAGGACGCGGTCGAGCGTCGTCGAACCGAGGAACGCTGACCTCGTGGACCTCGGCGTCCTGCTCTCCGTCCCGCTCGAATCCCTCGTGGTCCGGGCGGTTCTGGCGACCACCGGGGCGGTCGTGCTGGTGCGGCTGCTGCTGCGCGCCGGGGTGCGCTCCCCACAGGCGCGGGTCGCCACGGCGCTCGCACCGGGTGCCGCGCTGGTCGTGATCCTGGGCAGCGGGGGACTGCGCCCCGAACTGCCGACCCTGATGGTTCCGTCCGCCAGCGCCGAGGCGGTGCTGATCCCGGTCGGGGACGGCTACCTCAACTTCGTCCCCTTCGCGGTCCCGATCCTGCTCGGCATCTGGGGCGCGATCGCCGGCGTCCGTGTGATCCGTCGGACGGTCTCGTTCGTCTCGACCCGCCGGCGCGCGGGCCGCTGGGCGCGCGAGGCCGACGCGCCGCCGCAGCTACGGGCCATCGCCGACCGGGTCGCGCGCCGACTGCAGGTCCCGAGCCCACGGCTCGCGGTGCGGCCCCGCTGCGCCGGCGGCGCCTACGTCGTGGGTCGCCGTCGCCCCGTCGTGATCATCGGCGCCGACCTGCTCGCCCTCCTCGACGCCCAGGAGCTCGAGGGGGTCCTGGCCCACGAGCTCGCCCACGTCAAGCGGCGTGACACCCTCGTGGCCGGGCTGCTGGGGCTGCTGCGTGACCTCACCTTCTTCGTCCCGGGCGGTGGCTGGGCCGTGCGCCAGCTCCACCGCGAACGGGAGCTCGCCGCCGATCAGCTCGCGGTGCGGGCCACACGGCGCCCCGGGGCGCTCGCCGGCGGGTTGCTCAAGGTGCTCGAGGCCGCTCCCAGCCGGCACGCGCACGCCTGCGCGGCGTTGGTGCCGGCAGGGGACCTGATCGAACGTGTGCGCATCCTCGTCGAGGACGTGCCGGCGCCGAGCCGGACACGTCGCACGGTGGAGCACGGCCTCGTGATCGGCGTCGTGGCCACCGCCGCGATCGGTGCCATCGTCGCGCCGGGCTACCTCGCCAGTGGCACCGAGCAGCAGCGTGATGCGCTCGCCGTGGTGTGGTCGCTGTCCCAGCCCGTCGCCGCCGAGGTCCCCGCCGGTGAGGCCCGTGCGTTCAGCGTCTACCGCCGCGCCGACCTCGGGTCCGACGATCCGGGGGTGACGCGTCCCGTGCTGCTCGATGAGCAGCTGCAGGAGAACCGTCGGGCAGCCATCCACGCCTGCGCCGCCGGACAGTGCCCGGTGCCCGACCGGATCCGCAGCCTGCAACTGCAACCCTCCGTCCGGGCCGTGGACTCGGTGACCGCGGAGCGCTGGCGCGCGACGCCGGTGGTCAGCGGCACCCCGGGCGCCGACGGCTTCCAGATGTTCTGGCTCACGCGCGCCGAGTGAGCGCAGGCGCCCCGTCCGTCAGGGCGGTGGTGGTAGCCTCGCGGTCGCTCAGATGCCGCTGGGCTGTCGTCCAAGGGAACCGTCCGTGATCACCGCGATCGTCGTCGTCCACGTGCTGCTGTCGCTCGCGCTCATCGGCTTCGTGCTGCTGCACCGCGGGCAGGGCGGCGGGCTGTCGGACATGTTCGGCGGCGGCGGCGGGGGCGGCATGCAGGGTTCCGCGGTCGTCGAGCGCAACCTCGACCGGTTCACGGTGCTGACGGGGATCGCCTGGGTCGTCACCAACAGCGCCCTGGTCGTGCTGCTCTGACCGACCGGGCGGTGCGGCGCGTGCCCCCCCGGTCCCGGACATCGGTCTGGGCCGTGCTGTTCGGGGTGGCGGCGCTGCTGTTGGCGTGCACGACGCCGGAGGACGAGCCGGAACCCACACCGCCCTCCGTCGAGCCGCCGGCACCGGCGCCCGACCCGCAGGAGGGCCCACGCGCCGGCGGGACGCTGCGTATCGGGCTGCCGAGCGACCCGGTCTCGCTCGATCCGCGGTTCGTCCTCGACGACGCCGGGGAGCTGGTCGTCGACGCGTTGTTCGAGCCGCTCGTGCGCGTCGATCCGCGTGGGGTGCTCCGTCCCGGTGCGGCCACGGCCTGGGAGGTCGAGGACGGCGGGACTCGCTTCGTGTTCACGCTGCGCGAGGCGCGGTTCCACGACGACACCCCGGTGACCGCCGAGGACGTCAAGCGGACCTTCGACACGATCGCGGACGGCACCGCGGAGCAGCCGTCGTTCCTCGGCTACCTCGTCGACGCGATCGAGGGGTTCGAGGCGGCCCAGGAGCAGGGTGACGGGCTGTCCGGGGTCGAGGTGCTCGACGAGCGGACCGTGGCGATCACGCTGAGCGAACCGAACCCCGGCTACCTCAGCGTGCTCAGCGACCCGAGCCTCTCGCCGATCCCGGCGGTCGCGGAGGACGATCCGGAGGCCTTCGCCACGCAGCCGATCGGCAACGGTCCCTTCGCCGTCGCCGGGACCCGCGAGCCCGGGGCGTTCATCCGCCTGGCCGCCGTGCCCGACCACCACCGTGCGCCCTACCTCGACGAGGTGGTGCTGACGATCTACGGCGACGATGCGGACGGCGAGCGCCAGTGGACCGATCTGGTCGACGGCCAGTTGCAGGTCGCCTCCGTCGGCCCGGAGCGCCGCGAGGAAGCGGTGGCGCTCTACGGGCCGTCACGTGACGGCTACGCCGGCCCCGGGTTGCTCGACGGGACCACAACCACGATCTACCTCTACGGCTTCGACACCACGAGTCCGCCGTTCGACGACCCGCGCGTCCGCCGGGCCGTCTCCCTCGCGATCGACCGTGAGGCGCTCGCCGAGGACGTCATGCGCGGGACGCGGGTCGCCGCCGACGCCCTGCTGCCGCCCGCCATCCCCGGTGCCGCCGCGGGTCGGTGCGAGGATTGCCGCTTCGACCCCACCGAGGCCAGGGAGCTGATCGGGCAGGTCCGCAGCGGGGTCCCCCTCGAGGACCCGACCGATCAGGGCGACGGCGGGGACGGCGACGGCGATGCCCCCGACGACGTCGAGGCAGCGGGCGACGCGACCGCGTGGGACGACGAGGCCGGCGACGGGTCGGACGACGCCGTGGACGCTGACGAGGGTGAGGGCGAGGAGCCCACCCCGGTGGAGATCGACGAGCTGGTGCTCACCCACACGCGAGGCTCGACCCACGCCGCGATCGCGGAGGCGATGGCCGACACGATCAGCGAGACGCTGGACGTCGAGGTCAGCTTCGTCGCCCAGGACCTGCAACGGTTGGTCACCGACGCTCGCGCCGGCGAGCTCGAGCTGTTCCGCTTCGGTTGGGACACCAACGACCTCGATCCGTCCGGGTTCCTGCGTCCGCTGTTCCACTCCGAGTCGGTCGGGCTCGACAACCTGACCCGCTACGAGGTCGGGGAGGTGGACGAGGCGCTCGACGCCGCCCGCGCGATGCCACGCTCCCCGGCACGCCACCGCGCCTTCGGTGCCGTCGAGGAGCGGATCCTCGCGGACCTGCCGGTCCTGCCCCTGCTCTGGTACCGCCACCAGACGGTCGTCACCGGCGAGGTGCGGGACCTGGTCTACAGCCCGCTCGGGCGCATCGACCTGAGCGTCGTCTGGCTCGACGACCCCGAGGACTGACGCGGTTCGCGGACGGGTGCCACCGCACGATGCCCGCGTTGGCGTGCACCTCGGACGCTGGCTAGGCTGCGCGCCTCGCGGGCACCGACCCGCGTTCCACGCGCGAGTGGCGGAATTGGCAGACGCGCACGGTTGAGGGCCGTGTGTCCTAACGGACATGGGGGTTCAAGTCCCCCCTCGCGCACGTGGCAGCCAGTGGGTCCGAGGACCTCGCGGGACAACGCCTCTTCACCATCGGGAACCCGGCCTTCGAGCCGGGTTCCGGCGTCCGGGGACACGGCGTGGTTATGGACGGACTCCGACCTCCTCCAGCTGAGCCGGACGACGAACGAACGGCCAGCACCCGATGGCTCCGGCGCTCCCTACCGTCGGCGCTCGTCCAACGAGCTGAGGTCCCATGGCGAGCACGGTTGCGGAACGGCTCCTCGACGTCCTGGTCGCCGCGGGGGTCCGCCAGGTCGTCGGGATCCCGGGCGACACCGTGAACGTGATCATCGATGCCCTGCGCCGGGACGATCGCATCGAGTTCGTCGGCGTGCGGCACGAGGAGACGGCGGCGTTCGCCGCGAGCGCCCGCGCGAAACTGACGGGGGAGTTGTCCGCGGTCGTCGGCACGAGCGGTCCCGGTGCCATCCACCTGCTCAACGGGCTGTACGACGCGAAGATGGACCACGCCCCGGTGATCGCCATCACGGGCCAGGTCGCGGGGGGCCAGCGTGGCACGCACGCGCACCAGGAGGTCGACCAGCACCGGCTGTTCGCCGACGTGGCCATCACCTCGGAGCTGCTCGTCGACCCGGCCCAGCTGCCGCGCCTGGCCGTCCAGGCGTGCCAGACCGCCCTGGCCGGGCGCGGCGTCGTGCACCTCGCGATCCCCACCGATCTGGCGGACGCCGCGGTCCCGGACGAACCGCTGCACGGCATCGCGCGCCAGCACCAGCCCCTGCCCGCGCATCGCGAGCATCTCGCCGCGGCGGTCAAGCTCCTGAACGCCTCCGATCGTCCGGTCATCCTGGCCGGCATCGGCGCCCGGGACGCGGTCGGCGATCTGCTGCGCCTCGCGGACCGCATCGGCGCCCCGATCATCAAGACGCTGGCCGGCAAGGCGCTGTTCGCCGACGACCATCCCTCGACCGTCGGTGGGCTCGGTCTGCTCGGGACCCGTCCCGCGGTGAACGCCATCGAGGGGTGCGACGTCCTGGTGATGGCCGGCACCGACTTCCCCTACCGGGACTTCTACCCCGAGGGTGTCCCCGTCATCCAGATCGAACGGTCCCCGAGCCACATCGGCCGGCGGGTGCCGGTCTCCCACCCGCTGGTCGGCGACACCGTCGAGGTGCTGCCCGCCCTGGCCGACGCGGTCACCGAGCGGACCGACCGCTCCTGGCTGGAGGGCGCCCAGCAGGACATGGGTCGCTGGCGACGGTGGATGCGGGTGCTGGAGACCTCCGATGCGACCCCGCTGAAGCCGGCGCGACTGGCCGCGGTCGTCGGCGCGCACCTCGACGATGACGCCATCGTCGTGTGCGACACCGGTGCCGTGACCGCCTGGACCGCCCGCCACCTCGCCATCCGCGACCGTCAGGACTTCACCCTGTCCGGCAACCTGGCCAGCATGGCCTACGGCCTGCCTGCCGCCATCGGGGCGCAGATGGCCTACCCGGACCGCCAGGTCGTCGCCCTGGTGGGGGACGGATCGTTCACCATGCTGCCGAGCGACCTGATCACGGCCGCGGAGCTCGGCCTGCCCATCACCGTCGTGGTCTTCGACAACGCCAAACTCGGCCTGATCACCGTCGAACAGCAGGCCGACGCGCAACCCGACGAGCACACCTCGATCCCCGGCCGGGATCTGGCGGCGATCGCCCGCGCCTTCGGTGCCGAGGGGCTGCGGGTCGAGTCCCCCGACGATCTCGAGGGCGCGCTGGCCACGGCGCTGCGTTCGCCACGGCCCACGGTCGTCGACGTCATCGTCGACGCCGATGAGCTCCCCATCCCGCCGAAGATCGAGCTCGCGCGCGCGCTCGGGTTCGCCCAGGCGAAGGTCAAGGAGTTCTTCGGGTTCGGTGAGCGGGAGGGTGGCGTGGAGGTCATCAGCGACGTGCTTCGCTGATCGCGCCGGCCGCCCGAGCCGCCGACCCATCTCGATCCCAGCTCCCGCCGGGCCTGCGCGGCCGTCGACGGACCCCCTGCAGCCGACCGAGAGGATGCGGCTCAGCGGCCACTCAGCAGGTTCGCGGCCGTCGCGAACGCCGAGGTCCGTGCGAGACCGGCGGCCTCCGCGCGGTCGGCCTGGAGGTAGGCGCGGTGGACCGTGCGGGCACCAAGCCAGCGCAGGGGCTCGGGTTCCCAGCGGCGTGAGCGCTGGCCGACCCACGGCAGGTCGACCAGGTCGCTGTCGACCCCGCAGACGAGATCGGCGAGGGTCCGCCCGGCGAGGTTGGTCGCCGCGACCCCGGTGCCGACGTACCCGCCGGCGTGCCCGAGGCCGGTCGCCCGGTCGAAGCTGACGGTGGCCCGCCAGTTGCGTGGGACCCCGAGCACCCCGCTCCAGGTGTGGGCCACGGGCACGTCGCCCACCGCCGGGAACCAGCTGCGCAGCAGGCCCGCCAGCGCCGACCAGGTCGTCCGGTCGGTCAGCCCGTCGCCATCGATCCGGGATCCGAACCGGTAGGGGACGCCCCGGCCGCCGATGGCGATCCGACCGTCGGTGGTGCGTTGCGCGTAGGCGTAGATGTGCGACAGGTCCTCGAGTGCCTCCCGCGCCTCCCACCCGATGGTCGCCCACACCTCCGGGGCGAGCGGCTCCGTGACGATCATCGACGAGTTCATCGGCAGCCAGGTCCGACGGTGACCGGGGAGCAGCGACGTGAACCCCTCCGTGGCACGGATGACCACCGGCGCTCGGACCGTCCCCCGCGGGGTGACGGCCTGCCCCGACGCCAGGTCCAGCACCGGCGTGTCCTCGTGGATGGCGACCCCACGCGCGCGCAGCGTCGTGGCGAGCCCGGTCACCAGCCGGGCGGGATGGATGCGCGCGCAGTGTGGCTGCCACAGGCCGCCGAGCGCGCCGGCGACGCGGATGCGTTCGCGGACCTCGCCGGCATCGAGCGCGACCAGGCCCTCCTCCGGCCACCGCCGAGCGTGGGCCATGGCCTGCGCGACGCGTCCCTGCTGCGCCGGGTTGCGGGCGACCAGCAGGCTGCCGCCCTTGGTGGCCTGCGCGTCGATCCCCTCCGCGTGGGCCACGCGCAGGACCTCGTCCACGGTGTCGTTGAGGGCGCGCTGGAAGCGACGCACGGCCTCGTCACCGTGCCGGCGCGCGTAGGCCTCGTGGCCACCGGTCAGCGAGTTCGTCAGCCAGCCGCCGTTGCGACCGGAGGCACCGAAGCCGACGTGGCGCTGTTCGAGGACCCGGATCCGCAGGGAGGGATCGTTGGCGTGCAGGTAGTAGGCCGTCCACAGTCCCGTGTAGCCGGCACCGACGATGACGACGTCCGCGTCCGCGTCGCCCTCCAGGCGGTCCGTGGCCGGGGCCGGACCGTCCAGGTCGTGCATCCAGAAGGAGACCGCCCCGTTGCGCGGACCGCCGGTGGGTGGGGACGTGCGCATCCTGGCTCCTAGACGACGTGCAGGTCGGCGGAGAGGCGTGACATCGACACCGGTCCATCCGCGGTGCACTCGACCGTCTCGCCGAGCTTGAGCCCGAAGCCATCCTCGGGCAGGTGGAGGTTGGGCTCGACGGTGAAGGACATCCCCGGGACGAAGACGTGCGGGTCCTCCTCGACCATCATCATCGGTTCCAGCCACCCCGGCGGGTAGGCGACGCCCAGGCTGTAGCCGATCCGGTGGCAGCGGTTGGGCATCAGCCCCGCCGGCTCGAGGACGGCGGTGGCGGCGGCCTCCGGCTGGTACACGGGGACGCCCGCGACGGCCGCGTCGATGGCGGCGAGGTGCGCCTCCTTCAGCGTCGCGGCGACCTCGCGCACCCGCGCGGTCGGGGCGCCGATGACCGCGCTGCGCATCGTGACGGCGTGGTAGCGGTGGACCACCCCCGCGAGCTCGATGCACACGACGTCACCACGGCTCAGGGTCCGCCGGGAGGCCATGCAGTGCACCAGCGCGCTGCGCTCGCCGGAGACGACCATGGGCGGGATGGCGGCGTGTTCGCTGCCGGCTCGACCCAGGGCCGCGGCCGCGACGCCGGCGAGCTCGACCTCGCTGATGCCGGGTCGGATGGCCGCGAGCACCTGTTCGATGGCGTCGTCCGCCATGGCCGCCGCTCGGCGTTGGTAGGCGAGCTCGGCCTCCGTCTTGATGAGCCGGGCGTCCGGCACCGTGTAGCTGCAGTCGACGAACTCGACGTCTCGGAAGGCTTCCCGGATGCGGCGGGCGGTGGAGGGCAGCATCGTGAACGCATCGTCCTCGAGGCCCACGCGACCGGCGAGACCGGCGCCCCGCCGGAGCTGTCCGATGATCGCGTCGACCGGATCCTCGGTGACGATGTCGTAGAAGTACCGATCCGACAGCCACGAGCACGCGTCCACGCCCGGCGCCTCGGTGGTCCTCGTCACGTAGCGGACCTCGAGGTCGTCGGCCGCCGGGATGATCAGTGCCTGGGGCCACAGGTAACCGACGGAGTCGACCCCGGTGAGCCAGTGGATGGCGTCGGGCATCGTGATGATCATCGTGTCCATGCCGGCGTCGGCCATCCGGCGCCGCACCGACACCAGACGGTCGCGGTAGGTCGCGATGGGGAAGGGCATCTGCAGCATCGGGGTCCTGTCGGGATGGGCCGAGCCGATCGGCGGCACGGGTGGGCAGCGGCTAGCGGTCGCCGGTGGTCGGGTCGGCCGTCGGGTTGCCGGTCGGGCCCTCGGTCGGTGGTACGGCGAGGGCGACGGCCCGGGCCGCCGCGATGGCCTCGTCCACGCCCAGGAGCTGATCCGGGACGTAGGCGAGCGGATCCGGCGTCGCCGGGGCGTCGAGCATCCCCTCGAGCGTCGCCAGGAGGCAGAAGGCGGCGTAGGACGGGTTGTAGCCCCCTTCCTGCACCCCCACGACGCGGCCGCCGCAGAGCTCGTCCGCGAGCGCGACGAGCCGTTGGCCGATCCCGCGGAAACCGGCCATGGTGACGTTGTGGCGCCCGTTCGGGTCGAAGGCGCTGGCGTCCTGGCCGCTCGCGACGACGATCAGGTCGGGTCGGAACGCGCGCGCGGCCGGCGCGACGACCTCGTCGAGCGCACGGAGGTAGGCCGTGTCGCCCGCCCCGAGGGGGAGCGGCACGTTCAGGTTGTAGCCGTGCCCGTCACCCTCGCCCGTCTCGTCGCCCGCCCCGGTCTGGGGGTGGGTCGGACCCCAGGCGCCGTGGTCCATGTGGATGCTGGTCGTGAGCACGTCACGGCGGGCGTAGAAGATGTCCTGGGTGCCGTTGCCGTGGTGGACGTCGACGTCGATCGTCAGCACGCGGTCCAGACCCGCGTCGCGCGCCTGCTCGACGACGAGCGCCGCGTGGTTGAAGAAGCAGTAACCGTCGATCTGGGCCCGTTGCGCGTGGTGTCCGGGCGGTCGCACCAGGGCGTAGGCCCGCGTGCTCCGGCCGTCCAGCACGCTGCGGCCCGCCTCGAGGGCGGTGCCCGCGGCCGCCAGCAGCGGCTCGAAGGACCTCGCCGCCAGCCGGGTCGTCGCCGTCGCCCAGCCGCCCCCGTCCGCGCAGGTGCGACGGATGTGCTCGACGTAGGCGGCCGGGTGGACCCGCGTGAGCTCCTCCACGCTCGCCAGCCGCCCTGGCTGCCAGTCGAGCCGCCCGGCCAACGGCCCGTCCCGGAGCACGTCGCGCATCGCGCGGAGACGCCCCGGACCTTCGGTGTGCGGTTCCGGGGCGCTGATCCAGGGACTCGGGGGCGCTTCGTGCAGGGCGACGCCGGTGTCGTGGTCGAGCACGCGTTCGTCGTAGAAGACGCTGATCATCGCCGTCTACTCCTGCGTCGGCGTCATGTTGTAGACGAAGAACGCCGGCTCATCACCCGTGTTCTCGAGGTGGTAGATCCATCCCGGAGCCAGGTAGACGCTGTCGTGGGGACCGAGCTCGAACACGCCCTGCTCGTGCTCGCCGCGCCACGTCAGACGGAGCTGGCCCGCCACGATGAAGTAGGTCTCGTCGACGGGTCCGTACCAGTGGTCACCCTCGGGCATGTCGTCCACGGCACGGCTGGACCAGTGGTTGGTCTGCTCCCCGGGGTCCATCCAGCACACGCCCTGGGTGAGGTTGCTCGCGTGCTCGGCGCGTGTGAACAGCCGGTGGATGCGGACCTTGGTTGGGGCGTCCTGGGCGGGGAGCGGGGTGACGTCGTCCAACCGGACGAGGGTGGGGCGTGGCGTCGCGGTCATGGCGCGCTCCTGTGCTCGCTGGGGGAGGGGCTGGCCACCTCGGCCGACCCGTGGTCTCGGTGCTCGTCACCGTCGGGATCCGGGAAGGCCGCCGAGGTGGCGACCTGCCAGCTGATGGCGAGGTGTGCACCGGGTTCCGGGGCGGGATCGCCCGCGGCGATGTGGGCGACCACCTCGCCGACCTCGGTGTCCAACTCGACCCGGCGATGGGCGCCGAGGTAGGTGACATCGCGGACGGTGGCGGCGACCCCGGCCGATCCCGACGGCCGCTGGTCCGGGGCGTGGACCCGCACCCGTTCGGGCCGCACCACGAGCGCCGCCGGACCCTCGAGGGCGGCGGGCAGCGGCAGGGCGGTGCCGGTGTCGGTGACGAGGGTCTCGCCCTGGGCCCGACCCGCGATGACGGTCGACTCGCCGACGAACGTCGCGACGAAGAGGCTCGCCGGGCGTTCGTAGAGCTCGTCGGGCGTTCCGATCTGCTCGATCGAGCCCCGGTTGAAGACCGCGATCCGGTCCGACATCGTCAGCGCTTCCTGCTGGTCGTGCGTGACGAAGAGCACCGTGACCGACAGCTCGCGGTGGATCCGCCGCACCTCGAGCTGCATCTTCTCGCGCAGCCCACGATCGAGCGCCCCGAAGGGTTCGTCCATCAGCAGCAACGAGGGTTCGAACACCAGCGCCCGTGCGAGGGCGACGCGCTGCTGCTGCCCACCGCTGAGCTCGTTGGGCATCGCGGCGGTGCGGGCGCCGAGCTCCACGGCCTCGAGCGCATCACGCGCCCGGGCGAGTCGGGTCGCGCGCGCCACGCCGCGCTGGCGGAGCGGGAAGGCGACGTTCGCCAGGACGTCGAGGTGGGGGAACAGCGAGTAGTTCTGGAACACCATCCCCATGTTGCGCTTGTGCGGGGGCGTGGCGGTGATGTCGGTGCCGCGGACCACGACCTGCCCACCGCTGGGTGCCGTGAAGCCCGCGATCATCGACAGGGTCGTGGTCTTGCCGGAACCGCTCGGGCCGAGCAGCGTCAGGAACTCACCGTCACGGACCTGCAGGTCGATGTCATCGACCGCGACCAGGTCCCCGTAGTGCTTGCTGAGCGCCCGCAGTTCCACGGCGTCACCGGACGGGGTCGTCGACGGGTCGGGGCCAACGGATGTCACGACGCCTCCAGGGTTCGTCCGGCGATCCGACGTTCGCGGCGTGCCGCCACCAGCCGGGGGATCAGGATGATCAGGGTGGACAGCAGCAGCATCAGGGTCGAGGCGACCGCGATGGTGGGGTCCGTCTCGACGGTCACGGAGCTGTACATCTGCACCGGCAGCGTGCGCAGCCCCGGGGCCTGCAGGAAGAAGGCGATGACGACCTCGTCGAGGCTGGTCACGAACGCGAACACGAACCCGGTCGCGACCCCGGGCGCGAGCAACGGCAGTTGGACCTGCAGGAACCGTTGCCGCGGGCCCGCGCCGAGCACGGCGGCCGCCCGTTCCACGGTCGGGTCGATCGCGCGCAGCGCGGTGCTGACCGGGATCATCACGAACGGGATCGACAACAGCACGTGGGCGAGGACCAGCCCGCGGAAGGTGCCGCTCAGCCCCCACCGCAGGTAGGCCCCGAAGAGCCCGACCGCGACCACGATGCCGGGTACGACGATCGGGAGCATGAGCAGGGCGCGGATGCCGTTCTGGGCCGGTTGGCGCAGTCGGCCCCGACCGAGCGCCACGACGGCGAAGGTCCCCGCCACGGTGGCGATGACGGCGACCGTGAACGCCAGTGCGACGCTCGTCGTCAGCGCGCCGATCCAGCGCTCCTCGGCGAAGAAGCGGCCGTACCACTGCAGCGACCAGCCCTCGATCGGGAACCGGAACGAGCGACGGTCGGTGAACGACAGCGGGACCACGACCAGGGTCGGCGCCGTCATCAGCAGGGCGACCACGGCCACCCAGAGGCGGATCGGCAACCGGACGGTGGATGCGTCGTTCACGCGGCACCACCGCTGCGCAGGCCCAGGAGCCGACGTGCCGGGCGCATCAGCGCCAGCACGACGAGGAACAGGGCCGCGGTCGCCACGAGGAGCACCGCGGACAGGGCGCCGGCCCCCGCGAAGTCGACCAGACGCTCGACACGCACACCGATGACCTGCGCGAGCAGCGACTGCTGCGGACTACCGAGCAGTTGGGGGGTGATGTAGAAGCCCAGCGCGAGGATGAACACCAGGGTGCTGGCCGCAGCGACGGCCGGGACCGACAGCGGGAGGTAGACCTGGCTGAAGGCGCGGAACCGGTTGGCGCCGAGGCTGGTGGCGGCGACCAGTAGTCGCCGGTCGATCCGGGAGAGCCCGGCGTAGAGGGTCAGCACGAAGTAGGGCAGCAGGATGTGGACCATGCCGATCAGCACGCCGGCCAGGGTCCCGAGCAACGTGACCCGGGGGAGCCCGACCGCGCCGAACAGCGCCGAGACCGGGCCGTCCCGCTGCAGCAGGGAGATCCAGGCGAACGTGCGCGCCATCAGACTGGTCCAGAACGGGACCAGGACCAGCAGGAGCAGCACCGAGCGCATCGTCGGTCCGACGATGGTCATCAGGTACGCGTAGGGGTAGCCGAGCACCAGGCACAGCAGCACCGTCAGCGCACCGGTCACGAAGGTCCGGCGAAGGACGCGGAAGGTGGTGGGGTCGGCCAGGATCCGCTCGTAGGTGGCGAGGCCGAGCTCCGGGTCCGTGAACGATCGGCTCAGGATGTCCACGATGGGGACCAGGAAGAACAGCGCCGTGAGCAGCACGGCTGGCGCGAGCAGCGCCAGGACCCACCGGGTGGAGAGACTCATCGACCTCTCTCGGGGACGGCCCGGGGGGCGGATAAATACCCCCCCCCCCCGCACCGCACACCGCGGGGCCGCCCCCCGAGCCGCCCCACCCCCCCCCCCCCCCCCCCGCGC
>JAFIEQ010000121.1 GCA_020832455.1 Nitriliruptoraceae bacterium | reverse complement strand
CCGACGCGGTCGCCTGCGCGTTCGACATTGCGCTCGGTGCGGTCGGCGGTGCGGTCGACGCGTTCTGCGGTGGTGTTGGCGCGGTCGACGCTGTCCATGGTCTTGTCGAAGGATTCGCAGCCTTGCATCACGGCGACGAGGGCGGCGCCGGCAGCGCCGGCGGTGTCCGTGTCGTCACCAGCATCGCCGTTGCCACAGGCGGCGAGCAGCAGGGCCGCCGCGGCGGCCACGATGGTCGTGCGGGTTCGGGAGCCGAACATAGGGGAACCTCTCCAGTTCTCGGGGGGGACGAGCGTTCGTGAAGCGCGTCACAAGCCCTTCGTACCACCGCGCTCGTCGGGTCGGGTCCTTCGACGGTGGCCGTGCGGGCGGGGCCGTCCGCGGACACCGTGGCGTGGACATCGGGCGCCACGATCGCGCTCACTAGGCTGCGGCGGCCGGGCCCCGCGGGCGGGCCCCAGGGGGGCCGGGGGCCCCCCCCGAGCCAGGAGTTGGGATGTTCGACAGCGTGCTGATCGCCAACCGCGGCGAGATCGCGATCCGGGTCGCCCGTGGCTGTCGCGAACTCGGCATCCGGACGGTCGCGGTCTACAGCGAAGCCGATCGCGACGCCCTGCACGTCCGGCTCGCCGACGAGGCCCACCTGCTCGGCCCCGCCGCGGCTTCCGCCTCCTACCTCGCCATCGATCGGATCCTGGAGGTGGCCGAGCGCGCCGGGGTCGACGCGATCCACCCCGGGTACGGCTTCCTGGCGGAGAACGCCGACTTCGCGACCGCGGTCGCCGACGCCGGGATGACCTTCATCGGTCCACCGCCGGAGGCGATCGCGCAGATGGGCGACAAGCTCTCCGCCCGCGCCGTGGCGCTGGCCGCCGAGGTACCCACCGTCCCCGGCACCCTGGAACCCACCGACGACCCCGTGGTCGCCCGCCGGTTCGGCGAGGAACACGGCTACCCGGTCGCCGTGAAGGCGATGTTCGGTGGGGGCGGACGCGGCATGAAGGTCGTCCGCGACGCCGACGAACTGCAGGACGCGCTCGCAGCGGCCCGACGTGAGGCGGAGGCGGCCTTCGGACGCGGTGAGTGCTACCTCGAGCGCTACCTCGAACGGCCACGGCACGTGGAGATCCAGGTCCTCGCCGACCACCACGGCAACGTCATCCACCTCGGGGAGCGCGACTGCTCGCTGCAGCGACGCCACCAGAAGCTGGTCGAGGAGGCGCCTGCCCCGCACCTGCCCGAGCACGTGCGCGCCGCCATGGGAGCCGCCGCCGTCGACGTCGCGCGGGAGATGGGCTACACGAACGCCGGCACCTGCGAGTTCCTGCTCGACCCGACCGACGATCCGGACGAGCCGACCTTCTACTTCCTCGAGATGAACACCCGCCTGCAGGTCGAGCACCCCGTCACCGAGCTGGTGACCGGGATCGATCTGGTCCACCAACAGCTGCGCGTCGCGGCCGGCGAACGGCTCGCCATGACCCAGGACGACGTGCGCCTGCGGGGCCACGCCATCGAGGTGCGCATCAACGCGGAGGACCCGGGGGCCAACTTCGTGCCGACACCGGGCCCGATCGACCGGCTCGTGGCACCGCTGGGCCCCTGGGTCCGGCTCGACACCGGGATCGAGTCTGGTGCCGAGGTGTCCCGCGACTACGACTCGATGATCGGGAAGCTGATCGTCTGGGGCGAGGATCGCGACATCGCCCGGGCGCGGATGTCGCGGGCGCTGCACGAGCTCGTGCTCGAGGGCGTGCCCACCACCGTCCCCTTCCACGTGCTCGCGATGGAGCACCCCGACTTCGCCGCCGGGACGCACTCGACGGTCTCCGTGGAACGGGAGTGGGACCTGTCGAGCCTCACGCCGGCGCTGGCCACGGGCGAGGCGGAACGCGACCAGCCGCCGTCCCAGGACGTGGTCGTCGAGGTGGACGGTCGACGGCTCGAGGTCCGCATCCACGGCGCGATCGGCGGGCACGTACCAGCTGCGTCCACCGCAGCCCCACGACGCCGCCGCGGTGCCGGCCAGGCGCGGGTGGCGACGGCGGCCACGGAGGACCTGGTCGCGCCCATGCAGGGCACGGTCGTGACCTACGCCGTCGAGGTCGGTGCCCAGGTGCACACCGGCGACCGCATCGTGGTGCTCGAGGCCATGAAGATGGAGAACGCGATCACCGCGCACCGCGACGGCGTCGTCACCGTGATCGGGTTCGAGACCGGCCAGGTCGTCGAGCAGGGCGCCGTGCTCGCACGCATCGAGGATGCCGCCGACGCCGGCCCCCAAGCGGACGACACGCCGTAGCGCGCGCCGCTGCGTTCAGGCGGCGTCGTCGCGCATCTTCGCCATGAGCTGCACGTCCGGGAGCGTGCGCAGCGAACGCTTGAGTTCGGCGAAGCCGGGCCAGGTCGCGACCTTGACGATCGCGTCGTAGAGCTCGACGGCGTCCTCGTCGGACGGCAGGTCGGAGATGACCGGGCCGAAGAACGCCGGCCCGTCCGGCGGCGAGAACGACAGGATCGGGGTCCCGACGTCGTCGCCGGCCCGCGCCTTGGCCTGCTCGGTCTCCGCCCGGATCAGGGCGTCGTGGCGCTCGTCGTCCGCAGCCTCGGCGAACGCGACGTCGAGGCCGAGCCGCTCGAGCAGCGCCGGGATGTCGGCCCCGCCCGCGTGGTGCGCCAGGATGTCGTCGAAGCCGTCGACCCCGGGGACGGCGGTCTCCCACATCACCTCGCCCATGGCCTCGTAGAGCCGGCCGACGGTGGCGTCGTCGGTCGCCTCACGCACGGCGGCGGCGACGCGCAGCAACCGGGTCCCCTGACGGTGCGCCTCGGCGTAGGTCTGCCCGCGGTCCTCGTACCCGATCTCCTCGTTGAGGAACCGCAACGAGATGAACCGGTAGCCGACGTCGAGGCCCTTCAGCCGCTGCACCTGACGCAGCCACTTGGAGGTCTGCCAGCAGAACGGGCACACGGGGTCGAAGTACAGCTCGACGTCGGGCACGGGCACTCCTCGAGAGCGGGGATGATCGGGAACGCTGCGGTGGTCGCGGGCTCAGCGGCGGGAGGGGTCGAGCCGGACCATCAGCATCCGGGCGCATTCGGCCACCGAGCCCGCCATGGACGGGTAGACGGTCATGGTCTGCGCGAGCTGCGCGACGCTGAGTCGGTTCTGCACGGCGACGGCCAACGGCTGGATGAGATCGCTCGCACGGCTGGAGACGACGACACCGCCGACCACCGTGCCCGAGCCCCGCATCGCGTGGACCTTCACGAACCCGTCGACCCCGTGGATCATCTTCGCCCGCGGGTTCGACCGGAAGTCGAGCCGTGCCGTCTCCACGGGGAAGCCGGCGTCGTCCGCCTCGGCCGGTGACAGGCCGACCGTGGCCACCTCCGGGTCGGTGAAGATCGTGGCGGCCACCGCATCCCAGCGGATCGGCTGGACCGCCTCACCGAGCGCGTGCCACATCGCGGTCCGGCCCTGCATCGCCGCCACCGAGGCGAGCATCACCCGCCCGGTGACGTCCCCCGCGGCGTAGACCCAGCGGCACGAGGTCCGTCCGACCTGATCGACGTCGATCCCGCCCCAGGCGTTGACCTCGACCCCGCAGCTGTCGAGCCCGAGCTCACGGGAGGTCGGCACCTGCCCGACGGTGAACAGCACGTGGCTGCCGACGACGTCGCTCCCGTCCTTGAGCCCGACGACCACCTCGTCGTCGCGGCGCATGCAGGACACCGCCCGTGCGTTGCGCAGGATGCGCATCCCCCGGCGCTCGAAGACGGCCTCGATGACGGCAGCGGCATCCGGATCCTCCGTCGGCAGGATCAGGTCGCGCGAGGACACCAGGGTGACCTCCGCGCCGAACCGTCGGAAGGCGTTGGCGAACTCCGCACCGGTCGCCCCCGACCCGACGACCACGAGGTGCTCCGGGACCTCGTCGAGCCCGTAGACCTGCTGGCCGACGAGGACCCGCTCCGCATCGGGTTCGAAGAAGGGCAGCACCCGTGCGGTCGAGCCGGTCGCGACCAGGACGAAATCCGCCTCCAGGGTGACCTCGGATCCGTCCTCACGGGTGGCGGTGACTTCGTGGTAGCCGGAGATCCTCCCGCGGCCACGCAGCAACCGGACCCCGCTGTCGGCGACCCGGCGCTCGATGTCGCGCGACTGCGACGCGCCGAGCTCCAGCACGCTGGAACCGACCTTGCGGAAGTCGACCACGGTGCGATCCGCGCGGTCGAGCCCGTCGATGTGCACGCCCATGTCGCTGGCGGTGTGGACCCACCCCATGGCCTCGGACGCGACGATGAGCGCCTTGGACGGCACGCAGTCCCACAGCACGGAGTTCCCACCGAGCCCCTCGTCCGCGACGATCGTGACCTCGGCGTCGAGCTCGGCGGCGACGAGTGCAGCCTCGTAGCCGGCCGGGCCACCGCCCAGGATGACGATCCGCTGACTCACGTCGGTGACTCCACTCGGGTCCGATCCGGTGGCCAGCACCGTACCCGCCTGGACCCGGGCCCCCCGGGCCTGCCGTCGCGCCCGCGGGATGGCACCATGCCGGGCCGGATCCGTTGCCGGGGACTCGGGACCGTGTCAGGCTCCCCGGCCGACGAGGAGAGCTCCATGGGCACACTGATCGCGGGCGTCGACTGCTCCACGCAGGCGACGAAGGTGCTCGTGCTGGATCCGGACACCGGGGCGGTCGTCGCGGAGGGCCGGGCACCGCACGAGGTGGCCACCGGAGGTGGACGCAGCGAGACCCACCCGGACGTCTGGTGGGACGCCCTCGGGTCCGCGTTGCACGCGACCGGGCGGGCGCACGACATCGGTGCACTGTCGATCGCCGGTCAACAGCACGGACTGGTCCTGCAGGACGAGCGGGGCGTCCCGCTCCGACCGGCGGTGCTGTGGAACGACACCCGGTCGGCCGATGTCCTGCCTGCACTTCTCGAGGCGCTCGGCGGTCCCGAGGGGTGGGCCGCCGCCACCGGGTCGGTGCCCGTGCCCTCCTTCACCGTCACCTCGCTGGCGTGGGTCCGCGCGCACGAGCCGGAGATCCTCGCGCGGACCAGGGGCGTGCGCCTCCCCCACGATCACCTCACGGAACGACTGACCGGCATCGCCGTCACCGATCGCGGCGACGCCTCGGGGACCGGGTGGTTCGACCCCTCGACGGACCGCTACGTCGAGCAGGTGCTCGCCCTCCCCCAGGTCGATCTCGACCCGGCGATGCTGCCACGGGTCCTGTCCGCCGGCGAGCCCGCCGGGACCGTCACCGCGCAGGCGGCGGCGAGCCTCGGGTTGTCACCGGACACGCTCGTGGCGGCGGGCACCGGGGACAACATGGCCGGCGCCCTCGGGCTCGGGCTGGCGCAGGGCACCCCGATCGTCAGCCTCGGGACCTCGGGGACGGCCTACGTCTCCTCCGCGACGGCGACGCACGACGCGAGCGGGGTGGTCGCGGGGTTCGCCGATGCGGACGGCGCGTTCCTGCCGTTGGTGTGCACGCTGAACTGCACCCTGGCCGTCGACCGCTTCGCGGGCTGGTTGTCGCTGGACCGCGAGGACGTCGCGGAGCGCACCGAGGTCGTGGCACTGCCCTTCCTCGATGGCGAACGGACCCCGAACCTGCCGCGCTCCAGCGGACTGCTGGTCGGGCTCCGGCACGACACGACCCCCCAGGAGCAGCTCCTGGCCGTCTACGAGGGCGCGGTCGCCAGCCTGCTCGGGGGCCTGGACACCATGGCGAGGTCCGGCGCGGCGATCGACGCCGACGCGCCGATCGCCCTGCTCGGTGGCGGGTCGAAGGGCGCGGCCTGGCGTCGTACCGTCGGTCGGGCCAGCGGACGGGCGCTGCTGCTGCCCGATGCCACGGAGCTCGTTGCGATGGGCGCCGCCGTGCAGGCGGCCGCGGCGCACAGCGGCGGGTCCGCCCGCTCGATCGCGGCGGCATGGGACACCGGAGCTGGCCAGGTGCTCGACCCCATCGAGCGGGATGCCGAGCTCATCGAGCGGGTCGACCGGACCCGCGAGGCGGTCGAAGCCGCGCTGCGCTGACCGGGCTCGCGCTCAGAACGCGTCCCTCGGGACGTAACCGCCGTAGACCGCGCGCAGCTCGTCGCAGACCTCCTGCAGGGTCGCCCGCCGGACCAACGCCTCGCGCATCGGGCGGAGCAGGTTGTCGTCCCCCTCGGCGGCGGCGCGGACCTCGGCGAGCGCCCGTGCCACTGCGTCGGCGTCGCGCGCCTGCTTGACCGCCTCGGTCCGCGCGATCTGCGCCTGCTGGATCGCGCTGTCGAGCTGCTGCAGGTCGGGCTGGACGTCCTCGTCGAGCTGGTAGCGGTTGACCCCGACCACCACCTGCTCACCGGCGTCGATCGCCCGGGCCATCGCGTAGGCGGTGCGCTCGATCTCGCCCTTCTGGTAGCCCTCCTCGATGGCCGCCACCGCGCCCCCGAGCTCGTCGATGTGTGCGATCTCCTCGCGGGCGAGTCGTTCGATCTCGTCGGTCATGGCCTCGATCACGTAGGACCCGGCGAAGGGATCGACGGTGGTGGTGAGGTCGGTCTCGTGGGCGATGACCTGCTGGGTGCGCAGGGCCAGTCGGGCGCTCTTCTCCGTCGGCAGGGCCAGAGCCTCGTCGAACGAGTTGGTGTGCAGGCTCTGGGTGCCCCCGAGGGTCGCCGCCAGCGCCTGGATCGTGACCCGGACGAGGTTGACCTCCGGCTGCTGTGCGGTCAGCTGGACCCCGGCGGTCTGGGTGTGGAACCGCAGCATCTGGCTCTTGGGGTCCTGCGCGCCGAACCGGTCGCGCATGATCGATGCCCACAACCGGCGAGCGGCGCGGAACTTCGCGATCTCCTCGAGCAGGGTCGAGCGCGACACGAAGAAGAAGCTCAACCTCGGCGCGAACGCGTCCACGTCGAGCCCGGCCGCGAGCGCCGCCTCGACGTAGGCGATCCCGTCCGCGAGGGTGAACGCGATCTCCTGGACGGGTGTCGCCCCTGCCTCGCCCATGTGGTACCCGGAGATGGAGATCGTGTTGAACCGGGGCAGGCGCTGCGCGCAGTAGGCGAAGGTGTCGGCGATGATCCGCAGGCTGGGGGCCGGTGGGAAGATGTAGGTCCCGCGGGCGATGTACTCCTTGAGCACGTCGTTCTGGATCGTGCCACGGAGCTGGTCGGCGTCGACCCCCTGCTCCTCGCCGGCGATCTCGTACATCAGCAGCAGCAGACTCGCGGGCGCGTTGATCGTCATCGAGGTCGAGACCTCGCCCAACGGGATGCCGTCGAACAGCGCCTTCATGTCCTCGACGGTGTCGATGGCGACGCCGACCTTGCCGACCTCGCCGTCCGCGAGCGCGGCGCCCGAGTCGTAGCCCATCTGGGTGGGCAGGTCGAACGCGACGGACAGGCCCGTGGTGCCCTGCGCCAACAGGTAGCGGTAGCGCCGGTTCGATTCCTCGGCCGTGGACATGCCGGCGTACTGGCGCATGGTCCAGGTCCGGCCCCGGTACATCGTCGGGTAGATGCCCCGCGTGAACGGGTACTCGCCGGGAACACCGAGCGCAGCGTCCGGATCGAAGCCCTCGAGGTGCCCCGGCCCGTAGATCGGATCCACGGGGAACCCACTGACGGCGTTGACCTCGTCGCTCACGGCAGCGCTCCTGCTCGGCTGTCCTGCAGGCTAGGGCTGGACGTGGCCACGGAACGCATCGGACGGGCCCGGCAGCGCCGGGCCCGTCCGGCGGCGCTACGCCGAGCGACGGTTCTGGAACTTGGCCTTGCGGTAGTCCTTGTTCATCATCGCGATGAAGTCGATCGAGATGCCCTTGGGGCACGCCGCCTCGCACTCCCCCATGTTCGTGCAGGAGCCGAAGTACTCCTCCATCACGTCCACCATGCTCTCCGTGCGCTGGTAGCGCTCGGCCTGCCCCTGGGGCAGCGAGTTGAGGTGGGCGATCTTCGCGGAGGTGAACAGCTGCGCGGCGCCGTTCGGGCACGCCGCCACGCACGCCCCGCACCCGATGCACGCGGCCGCGTCCATCGCGAGGTCCGCGGTGTCCTTGGGGATCGGGATCAGGTTCGCGTCCGGCGCGGAGCCGGTGTCGACCGTGACGTAGCCGCCTGCCTCGACGATGTGGTCGAAGGCGGACCGGTCCACGACCAGGTCCTTGAGCACGGGGAAGCCCGACGCGCGCCATGGCTCGAGCACCAGCTCGTCGCCGTCACTGAAGGTCCGCATGTGCAGCTGGCAGGTCGCCGTCTGCGAGGCGGGCCCGTGGGCCTGGCCGTTGATCATGATCCCGCACGTGCCGCAGATGCCTTCGCGACAGTCGTGCATGAACTCGATGGGCTCCTCGCCCTGCTCGATGAGGCCCTCGTTGACGAGGTCCAGCATCTCGAGGAAGGACGAGTCCGGGGAGATGTCGGCGGCCTGGTAGGTCTCGAACCGTCCCGGGGCATCCGGGCCGGCCTGCCGCCAGACGCGGAGGGTGAGATTCACTTGTAGCTCCTCGTGCTCAGCTGCACGGCGTCGAACTCGAGCTGCTCGCGGTGCTCGTTCGGGTTGGACGCATCGCCGGTCCACTCCCAGGCGGTGACGTGCGCGAAGTTGTCGTCGTCGCGCAGCGCCTCGCCATCCTCCGTCTGGTGCTCGGCACGGAAGTGCCCACCACAGGACTCCTCGCGCACCAGCGCGTCCCGGCACATCAGCTCCCCGAGCTCGAAGAAGTCCGCCACGCGGCCGACCTTCTCCAGCGAGCTGTTGATGGTGTCGGCCGAACCCAGCACCCGCACGTTGGTGTCGAACTCCTCCTTGAGGGCCGGGATCTCCGACAGGGCCTTCTCGAGCCCCTGCTGGGTGCGCTCCATCCCGCAGTAGTCCCACATGATCTTGCCGAGCTCGCGGTGGTACCAGTCGACCGACCGCGTCCCCTTCTGCCCGAGCCACTTGTCGATCTGACCCGTGACGGCGGCCTCGGCCTCGGCGAACTCGCTGGCCGAGGTGTCGACCTTGCTCTGGCCGAGCATGGGAGCGAGGTAATCACCGATGGTGTAGGGCAGGACGAAGTAGCCGTCGGCCAGCCCCTGCATCAGCGCGGACGCCCCCAGGCGGTTCGCACCGTGATCGGAGAAGTTCGCCTCGCCGATCGCGAACAGGCCCGGGATCGTGGTCTGCAGGTGGTAGTCGACCCAGAGCCCGCCCATGGTGTAGTGGAGCGCCGGGTAGATGCGCATCGGCACCTCGTAGGGGTTCTCCCCCGTGATGCGCTCGTACATCTCGAACAGGTTGCCGTACTTGTCGGCGACCGCGTCCTTGCCGAGCCGCTGGATGGCGTCGGCGAAGTCGAGGTAGACCCCGTTCTTGAGCGGGCCCACGCCCTTGCCCTCGTCGACGACCACCTTGGCGGCACGCGAGGAGATGTCGCGCGGGGCGAGGTTGCCGAACGACGGGTACTTGCGCTCCAGGTAGTAGTCGCGGTCCGACTCCGGGATGTCACCGGGAGCGCGGGACTCGTCCGGGTCGTTGGGGACCCAGATGCGCCCGTCGTTGCGCAGCGACTCCGACATCAGCGTGAGCTTCGACTGGAACTCGTCCGAGGACGGGATCGCGGTCGGGTGGATCTGGGTGAACGACGGGTTGGCGAAGTAGGCGCCCTTGCGGTGCGCCCGCCACGCGGCCGTGACGTTGCACGTCATCGCGTTCGTCGACAGGTAGTAGGCGTTGGAGTAGCCGCCGGTGCCGAGCACGGTCGCGTGCGCCGAGTGACGTTCGATCCGACCGGTGACCAGGTCCCGGGTGATGATCCCGGCGGCCTTGCCGTCGACCACGACGAGCTCGAGCATCTCCGCGTTGGTGACCAGCTCCACCGTGCCGGCCTTCACCTGGCGCGACAACGCCTGGTAGGCCCCGAGCAGCAGCTGCTGACCCGTCTGGCCGCGTGCGTAGAAGGTGCGGCTGACCTGCGCGCCGCCGAAGGAGCGGTTGTCGAGCAGGCCGCCGTACTCGCGGGCGAAGGGCACGCCCTGGGCCACGCACTGGTCGATGATGTTGTTCGACACCTCGGCGAGGCGGTAGACGTTGGCCTCGCGGGAGCGGTAGTCGCCGCCCTTGACGGTGTCGTAGAACAGCCGGAAGACCGAGTCCCCGTCGCCGTGGTAGTTCTTGGCGGCGTTGATCCCACCCTGGGCGGCGATCGAGTGGGCACGGCGGGCGGAGTCGTGGAAGGTGAAGACCTTCACCCGGTAGCCCAGCTCGCCCAGCGTCGCCGCCGCCGAGGCCCCCGCGAGCCCCGTGCCGACGATGATGATGTCGAACTTGCGCTTGTTGTTCGGGTTGACGAGCTTCATCGAGAACTTGTGGTCCTCCCACTTCGTCTCGAGTGGCCCGTCGGGGATCCTGGAGTCGAGCACGGTCATGCGTTGCTCCTGATCGTTCGTGGTGCGGGTGCGGGGTGGTGATGCGAGGTCGCGGCACCGCTCGAGGATGCGCGACGAACGTGGTGCGTCGTCAGTCGATGATCCCGGTCAGCACCGCGATCGGGAACGAGAGGTTCCCGCCCACGACGACGACCGTGAAGCCGATCGCCAGCGTGCGGCGCCAGTGGTTGAAGCGGCGGTTGTTCCACCCCATCGACTGGAACAGGCTCCAGACGCCGTGGTAGAGGTGGACACCGAGCGCCAGGTTCGCGGCGAGGTAGAAGGCGCTGATCGCCGGCACGGAGAAGCTGGCGATGACCTTGTCGTAGACGCTCGCGCCCTCGGGTGCCGGGTTGACCCAACCCCAGGTCAGGTCGGCGAGGTGGTAGACGAGGAAGAGCAGGACGATGACGCCCGTCCAGCGCATCGTGCGTGCCGCGAAGTCGGCGACGACGTAGTCGCGCTTGCCCTGGTAACGCTCCGGGCGGGCCTTGCGGTTCATGGCGGTCAGTTGCGCCGCGGCGACCACGTGGCCCACCAGCGACAGCAGCAGGACCAGACGCAGGATGTTGAGCGTCGCGCTCTCCGGCAGGATGGGGTAGAGCAGCTGGCGCAGGAACTCCGCGTACTCGTTGAACTCCTCCGCGCCCTGGTAGAGCTTGAGGTTGCCCAGCATGTGCGCCAGCACGTAGCCCATGAACACGATGCCGGTGATCGCCATCACGTACTTCTTGCCCAGCGCGGAGCGGTAGAGCTCCACCACGAAGGGGGCGCGACGCGTCGCTGCCCCTGGGCCGTCCGAGACCTTGGTCGCCATCGGTGCGGTGCTCCTGCGGGTCGCCGGTGGGCGGACGAGGGGCGGTCGACACGGCCAGCCACGTCACATCGACGGGTGCGGCCCGGTCGGCGCATCCCCTCGGCGTTCGGCGCGTGGGGCTCATCCGGACCGGCGGTCAGCCGGGAACGACCGACCCACCGGGTCCGGTCGTTCCGGGGCGTCAGCCTACCACCGGCCCTGCCCGCCCCCGGGTGCCCAGCGACCGCGCGACCCCGCCCTCCAGCACGATCACCGCGCCACACCGGTCCCCCGGTCGACGCCGAGCGAGCCCAACGGAGGTGCTCGACGTCGACGCCTCCACGTGGTTGGGTCGGGGCCGAACCGGGCACTCGACCGTCGGGAGCGGTCGCGGGACCCGGTCGTCGCTGGCGTCCGGGGAGGGACCTGGGTCCTCCCCCGCCCGCCCGCGTCGAGGGATCGTCGACGCCGATGACCGCCGGACGAGGGAGACCCCGTGGCTGCACCGATGACACCGTTCGAAGCCGTGAACCACTTCTTCATGCGCGCCGCGGAGGTCGACCGGCTCAACGACGCCGCGATCGGCGTGCTGAGTGGGACCTTCCGGGAACTCAGCGCGCAGATCGCCGTACGTCGGGACGACGGGGAGATGCTGGTCGCACACGGCTACCGGGTGCAGCACAACGGGGCGCGCGGGCCCTACAAGGGCGGGATCCGCTACCACCCCACCGCCGACCTCGACGAGGTCCGGGCACTGGCGTCGCTGATGACGTGGAAGACCGCCCTGGTCGACGTCCCCTTCGGAGGCGCGAAGGGCGGGGTGCAGATCGACCCGAGCGCGATGTCCGAAGCGGAGCTCGAACGGGTCACGCGGCGCTACACGGATCAGATCGGTCACGTCATCGGACCGACCCGCGACATCCCGGCTCCCGACATGAACACCAACGCGCAGACGATGAGCTGGATCCTCGACCAGTACGGGCGCAAGCACGGCCACACGACGCAGATCGTCACCGGCAAGCCGATCGCGCTCGGCGGGAGCTACGGCCGGGAGGAGGCCACGGGTCGGGGCACGATCGTCACGATGGAGGAGGCCGTCAAGGACCTGGGCCTGACCGATCCGACGGAGGTCCGGATCGCCATCCAGGGGTTCGGCAACGTCGGTTCCTGGGCCGCCAGGATCGCCGCCGATCTCGGGTACCGGGTCGTCGCCGTCAGCGCCGTCCCCGGCGGGGTGTACGCCCCACACGGGCTCGCCGTGCGCGCGGCCGGGG
>JAFIEQ010000120.1 GCA_020832455.1 Nitriliruptoraceae bacterium | reverse complement strand
CCCCCCCCCCCCCCCCCCCGCGGGCGCGGGGGGCGGGGGGGGGGGGGGGGGGGGGGGGGGGCGGCGGGGGCCCCCCCCCCCCCCCCGACCCGGGCGCGGGACAGCCGCTCACGCAGCCGTCGTCCGCGCCCGGCAGGGCTCAGGCCTCGTCGGACTCGGCGTCGTCCGCGGCAGCGTCCGCCGCGGGCGCGTCCTCGTCGACGGCCTCCGGCTCGTCCTGCTCGACGCCGGCTTCCTCCTCGAGGGCCTCGAGGGCCTCCTCGGACATCGGCGCGTTCATCGTGACCACGGTGCGCTCGGGCTCGATGTCGAACTCCGCACCCTCGGGCAGCTGGCCGCGCAGATCCTCGACCCGGAGCACGTCGCCGATCGCCATCCCGGCGACCGACAGCTCCAGGTTGTTCGGCACGTCGAGCGGCTTCACGAGGATCGGGACGGTGTAGAGGATGTGGTTCAGGATCCCGCCGTCCTCGGCCGTCTCCTCCTCGTCCAGGATCGACACCGGGACGTCCACGGAGATCTGCGAGTCACGGTCCACGGCGAGGAAGTCCACGTGCAGGGTCACACCCTTGACGGGGTGACGCTGCATGTCACGGGCGACCGACAGGTAGGTCTCGCCCTCGAGCTCCAGCCGGAGCAGCACGTTGGAGCCTGCTTCGGTGTGCAGCGCGTGGTAGAGCTCCAGCGCATCCACGCTGAGCGCGGTGGGCTCCACCTCGTAGCCGTAGAGGATGCCGGGAACCCGGCCCTCGCGGCGCAGGCGGCCCGAGGCGCCCTTGCCGTGGTTCGTCCGCGGTTGTGCGGTGAGCGTGACCTGGTTCGACAACGTTCGTGCTCCTGGGTGGAAGGTCCCCGTCGCGGGTCGGTCACCGTCTGGACGGCGGCGAGATGGCACGCGGGGTGCGTGGGGCGCGGGCCGGGGTCGCTCGACCCCGACACCCGCCGGCGGTCGGCGTTCGGACACCGACGCGACCGAGGCCGGACACGCGGGCGGCCCGCATCGAAGCGGGCCGTTCCGTCAGGGTACCTGCACGTTCGACAGGGGAGCAACCGACTCCGGGCGCACCCACCCCACGCCACTGGCACACCCCGCCGGGTTCCGGGCCGTCCCGGACGCTCGGCCGACCGCCGGACGGATCGTCAGACGTTCTCGCCGCGGAAGATCTCCGACACGGAGGTGTCCTCGAACACCGCGCGGAGCGCCGAGGCCAGGATCGGTGCGATCGACAGCACGACGAGCTTGTCGCTGCGGCGCTGCTCGGGGATCGGGATCGTGTTGGTCACCACGACCTTCTCGATCACGGAGTTCTCGAGCCGCTCGGCGGCGGGGCCGGAGAACAACGGGTGGGTCGCACAGGCGATGACCCGTTCGGCGCCGCGTTCCTTGAGCAGCTTGGCAGCGCCGCAGATGGTGCCCGCGGTGTCGATCATGTCGTCGATCAGGATCGCGGTCCGGCCCTCCACGTCACCGATGACGTCCAGCGTCTCCGAGACGTTGTGCTGATCGGGGTCGCGGCGCTTGTGCAGGATCGCGATGGGCGAGCCGAGGTAGCCCGCGAACTTCTCGGTCAGGCGCACCCGGCCGGCATCCGGGGAGACGATGACCCGGTCCTCGGGGGCGGTGTTCTCCTTGATCCAGGTCTCGAGCAACGGCATCGCCGTGAGGTGGTCGAACGGGTCGTGGAAGAACCCCTGGATCTGCCCGGTGTGCAGGTCGACCGACATGATCCGGTCGACGCCGACCGATTCGTACATGTCGGCGATCATCCGCGCCGCGATCGCCTCACGTGCCCGGGCCTTCTTGTCGGACCGCGAGTAGCCGTAGAACGGCACCACGGCCACGGTGCGCTTGGCGGAGGCGCGCTTGAGCGCGTCGAGCATGATCAGCTGCTCGATGATGAAGTCGTTGATGCTCATCCCATCCGGGATGGAGACGTGCGACTGCATCACGTAGACGTCCGCACCACGGACCGACTCCGCGAAGCGGGCGTAGAGCTCACCGTTGGCGAACTCCGCCAGCTTCACCTCGCCGAGCGGGATCCCGAGGTGGTCGGCCACCTCACGGGCGAGCTCCGGGTACGAGGACCCGGAGAAGAGCATCATGCGCTTCTTGGTGACGACTTCCACGTCCACGCCCCAGCTGCGTCGGAGGGGCGCGACCGTAGCGCCCGGCCGTCGGCGGCCACGACCCGAGCGCGCCGAGCGCCAGCCGGTGGCGTCGCGCGGACCGGCACCGTGCGCGGATGGCCTCCGCGCTCCGCGGCGTGCGACCGTCCTGGCGTCAGCGCGGCGCTCAGCCGTTCTCGCGCTGACGCGCCGCCCAGCCCGGCTTCACGGTCTGGCGGGAGCGGGCGATGGCCAACGCGTCGTCGGGCACGTCCTCGGTGATGGTCGACCCGGCTGCGGTGTATGCCCCGACACCGATCGTGACCGGCGCCACCAGCATCGTGTCGCACCCGACGAAGGCCCCGTCCCCGACGGTCGTGTGCGACTTGGTGCGCCCGTCGTAGTTCACCGTGATCACCCCGCAGGCGAGGTTCGCGCCCTCACCCACCGTCGCATCACCCACGTAGGCGAGGTGGGGGACCTTCGAGCCCTCGCCGATGCGGGCGTTCTTCGTCTCCACGTAGGCGCCGACCTTGGTCGCGGCCGCGAGCACCGTGCCGGCACGCAGGTGGCTGAACGGGCCGACCTGCGCGCCCGGCCCGATGCGCGCCTCGACGCCCCGGGTCGAGTGCACGACCGCGCCGGCACCGACCTCGCACGTGGTCAGGTGGCTGTTGGGCCCGACGGTCGCGCCGGCACCGATCGTCGTGCCGGCCTCCAGCACCGTGCCCGGCAGCAGCACGGCGTCGCGCTCCACGACCACGTCGACATCGAGGTAGGTGTGCGCCGGATCGACGATGCTCACCCCCACCTCGGTCATGAGCCGGTGGGCGTGCGCGGCCCGCAGGGCCGCGGCGGCCTGCGCGAGCTGCGCCCGGTCGTTGACCCCGGCGACCTCGGCCGCCTCGACGACGAGCGGCACGATGCGGTGCCCCGCGTCCGCCGCGATCCCGACGACGTCGGTGAGGTAGATCTCCCCCTGGTCGTTGTCGTCGCCGAGCCGGTCGAGCGCGTCCGCGAGCACCGCCCGGTCGACCACGAACATGCCCGCGTTGATCTCTCCCACCGCCCGCTGTTCCTCGCTCGCGTCCCGGTGTTCGACGATCCGCGCGACGTCGCCGCGGTCGTCACGCAGGACGCGTCCGTAGCCGGTGGGGTCGTCGAGTACGGCCGTCAGCATCGCGCCGGTCACCTCGGCGCCGGTCGCCAGCAGCTGTTCCAGGGTCGGTGCGGTCAGCATCGGTGTGTCGCCGAACAGCACCAGGACCCGCCCGATGGCCGGGTCGAGCGCCGGCATGGCCTGCTGGACCGCGTGCCCGGTGCCCCGCTGCTCCGCCTGCAGGACGGTCGTGAGCCCGCCCACACCGCTGGCCTCGGCCTCGGCGCGCACCTCGTCGGCCTGGTGCCCCACGACCACGACCACCTGCGCCGCACCGAGCGGCCGCACGGCCTCGAGCACGTGTCCGACCAGGCTCCGGCCAGCGGCGCGGTGCAGGACCTTCGCGCGCTCCGAGCGGAACCGGGTGCCCTTGCCGGCAGCCAGGACGATGACGGCGAGATCTGCGGCCACGACGGGCTCCTCCGCGAGCGGGTGCGACGACACCCGGACGCTACTGCCTCACGGCGCGCTGAAGTGTCGAGCCCGCTACCTGATCGTGAGACCGTGCCGGTGGGCGAGTGCAGCGGCCTCACCGCGGTTGGACACCTCGAGTTTGCGCAGGATGTTGGAGACGTGAACGCTGGCGGTCTTGGCGCTGATGTACAGCCGCTCGGCGATCTGTGGGTTGGTCCGTCCGTCGGCGACCAGCAGGAGCACCTCCGTCTCCCGAGGCGTCAGCCCGAGCTCGTCGACGGGGGTCGCAGCCGCCTCGGCGCCGAAGTAGATGCGGGCGCGACGCGCCAGCGCGACGACCGCGTCCTCCAGAGGCCTGGCACCGAGTTCGCCGGCCGCGTCGAGGGCGGAACGCAGCAGGTCCGCAGCTGCGTCGCGGGCCCCGTCATCGAGCATCGTCTCTGCGAGTCGGTAGCGGCCGTACGCGGCGTCGTGCACCATCCCGAGCCCGTCACACCGGACGATCACGGTGCTCCAGCGTTCGGCCTGGTCAGCGGCGTCGCGGACGCGGGCGTACTCGGCCTCGACCAGCGCCGCCCCGGCGGACCCCAGCGCGCCGCCCGACGCGCGCGTGGACGCGAGGGCACGGCACTCGGCCAGCACCCGGTCGGGGAGCGCGGGATCGTCCGGGTCGGAGATCCCCAGGTCGGCCAGCGCCCGCAGGAGGTGCGCACGCAGCGTGAGGCCGCCGTCGACCGTCCCGAGCTCGAGGGCCGGTGGCCGTGCCGCCATGAGTCGTCGTGCCTCATCTGCGTCGCGTTCGAGCACGGCGAGCGCCACCTGCACGGCGACGAACCACTCGCGGGACTGCACGTCGACGTCCGCACCGAAACGCTCGGCGGCCGCCAGCGCCCTGGACGCCAGTCCGACCTCACCCCGGGCCGCGGCGAGGTACGCCCGGGTCACGTGCGCGTACCCGGCTCCGATGCCAGCGTTGTGACCTGGCGCTGCCCGCATCAGCTCGTTGGCCAGCTCCCACCGCCCGGCGTAGAAGGCGCCGATGGCCACCAGGTGCGCCCAGTGCCCGGCCCACTGCCGTTCGGCGCCATAGGCGCGTGCCCGCTCCAGCCCCTCGAGACCGATCTCGACCGCCTCGTTGAAGCGTCCGAGATCGTTGAGCTTGCCCACCTCGTTGTAGTACGAGCGCATGATGTCCTCGGCGGCGCCGAGCTCCTCGGCGATCGCCCGTGCGTCGCGCAACAGCGCGAGGCCGCGGTCGTCCCCGCGAGCTATCTGGATGGTGCCGAGGGTGTTGAGCGCATGACCCTCGACCGCTCGAGCCCCGACCTCGCGGGCCATGGTCAGTGCCTGCCGCCCGTAGTGCTCGGCGTCCTGCCTCCGTCGGCTGACCATGAGGAACTGGCTGTAGCCGGACAGCACGCGTGCTCGCGCCGCCGAGGGTGGCGCACCGGGCATGCGCCGGAGCGCGTCGGTGTAGGCCGCCTCGGCCCCGGGGCTGTCGCCCGCCTCCCAGCGGAACCGCCCGAGGCGTTCGAACATCATCGCCTGCCGTGCCGGGTCGCGATCGGTCCCCGCGAGTGCCCGCTCCTGCAGGGCGACGGCGCGTCCGGGGTCGCCCGACAGGTAGGACAGCTCGGCGGCCCACTGGGTCACCTCCCCGAGATCCATCCCGGTGCGCTCGGCGGCATCGTCCACACGCGACCAGAGCTCGAGGGCACGCTCGACGTGCCGGTGGGCCTCGGCGGGACCGGCGGAGGCCACCGCTTCACGGGCCGCGTCCAGGAACGCGGACAGGGCTCGCGGCTGATCCTCGGCCGCCTCCCAGTGCACGGCCAGCTCGGCTGCCGCCGACCGGGACGCCAGGCTCGGGTCGGCCTCGATCGCCCCCGCCAACCGATCGTGGAGCCGCTCCACCTCGCCGGGCAGCAACGTCGAGTACACCGCCTCGGACAGCAGCGCGTGCCTGAACGTGTAGGTGCCCGCTGCTGCGTCGGCCACCAGGACGCCGCGCTCGACCGCGATCCGCAGCGCCCGATCGGAGCCTGCGCCGTCGGAGGCGTCGTCGGTCGCCCCGACCGTCGCCACCAGGCCGTGCCGGGCCGTCCCGCCGGCGGCCGCCACGATGCGCAGGACCTCCACGGCCTCCGGCGGCAGGCCATCGATGGTGACCAGCAGGATGTCGCGCAACGACTCGGGCAGCTCCGCGTCCCGCGCTTCACCGGCGGCGAGCAGCTCCTCGGCGAAGAAGGCGTTGCCCTCGGAGCGGACGAACACCCGCTCGAGGAGCGTCGGGTGCGGCGCGTCCCCCAGGATCCCCTCGAGCAGCGCCGCCAGCTCGTCACGGGTGAACGGTGCGACCTCGACACGCTCGACGCCGTCACCACGCAGGATGCGAGCCAGCACGGGCCGCAACGGGTGCTGACGGTGCAGCTCGTCGGTGCGGTAGGTCGCGACCACCACCATCCCGACCTGCTGCAGGTTGTGTGCGAGGAACACCAGCAGATCCCGCGTCGAGGTATCCGCCCAATGCACGTCCTCGAGGACGACCACCAGCGGTGACCTCGCCGCGAGCCGCGCCATCAACCCCAGCAGGCCCTCGAACAACCGCAGCTGCGACGAGGCATCCAGCTCCCAGCCTCGCCGCTCACCCTGGCCCTCGGACCAGTCGACCGGGCGCAACCCCGGTGCGAGGCGCGCCAGCTCACGGGCGTCGGATCCCGCGAGACGCCGCAGTTCGGGCAGCCCGATGTCGGTGGCCAACTCCCGCAGCACCGCCGTCACCGCGCCGTAGGGCAGCCCGCCGTCCCCCAGTCCGAGGCACCCACCGGTGAGTACCCGCGCGCCCTGGCCGCGGCACCGACGGGTGAACTCCTCGATGAGCCGGGTCTTGCCCGCCCCGGCGTCACCGCCGAGGAGCACCGTCGTCGGGCTCCCCTCGACCGCGCGGGCCAACGCCTGCTCCAGCCGAGCGAGCTCGTCGGCACGGCCGACGAAGCGCGCGGACCTCGGATGGGGTGCCATGGGAGGCAGTATGCACGGACGGCAGGCGTCAATCTACGGCAGATGCCTCATGACGGTCCCTGGGCCTTAGGCGCATGGTGGGTCCGATCGCACACCGTCGATCGATCACGAGGGAGCCGGTCACGATGATGCCCACCATGCACCGCGCCGCGACCGGTCGGCCTCGGACGCCGCGACGCAGAGCGGCGACGCACGCCGTACGACCGCACCACCCGCAGCAGCGGCGAGCACGGCCTCAGGGCCGGTCCGTCGGCGGGAGCGGGCTGCTCGGCAGCACCGTCCCGCTCGGCCGGACCGCCCTGCTGGGCCTGGTCGCGCTGGTGGTGACCGCCTGTGGCGGCGGCGATCCCGAGGCGGCATCGTCGCGAGCGCCGAGCGTGCCGGTGCTCGACGTCGTGGTCACCGACGACGTGGCGACGCTGGTGGCCAACGTCGTGGACCCCGGTGGTGAGCTCCAGATGGTCACCATCGAGTGGGGTGACGGCACCAGCGACACCGTCACGAGCGGGTTCCCGGGCGTCCGCGTCGACCACACCTACACCGACGACGGCGAGTTCACGATCGTGCTCGAAGCCCGCAGCGCCTCGGGACAGCAGGCCATCGCGACCACGGCGGCGTCGATCACCGCGTTCGCCGCGGCAGCCGTGGCCGAGGCAGATGCCGCGGACGGCGACGCCGGTCGGACCGGATCGGGCAGCCGGGGTTCCGGTGGATCCGTCGGTGGCAGCACCCGGCCACCTGCGGCCCCGGCCCCGGCCCCGGCTCCCGCACCCGAGCCCGAGCCCGAGTCCGTTCCCGACCCGGTGACCGTCGAGCTGCTGGACGACGACATCTCCATCGACCTCGAGGCGAGCACCGCGGACAACGCGGGTGGGAGCGCCGAGGCCGTGGAGCAGGACCCGCACGGGTTCGGCCTGCGCTCCTACGCGTGGCACGGCTACGGCGGCTCCGGCGAGGCGACGGGCACGCTCACCCGCCGGATCGACGCCGCCTCGGTCCTCGCGGACATGCCCGACCACGTCACCGCCGTCTACGCCGAGGTGTCCTACGTCCTCGAGGCCCGCGCGGAGCTGAAGGGCCCCCACGACCGCACCAACACCTTCGAGGTCACGGTGGCGGACCTGCTCATCCCGGACGCTCGCACCACCCTCACGGAGATGAGCGGGGGGAACGACAGCTCGAACCCGACGCAGCGAGCGGACCCGGCGGTCCACACCGGCACCCTGACGGCGGTGCTCCCGCGCGACCATCCGACCACCACGTTCCGGGTGGATGCCACATGCACCTCGAACAGCGGAGACCAGGCGCTGGCGCTGCTCAACGAGGGCTACTGCGACGCGCTCGACCAGGGCGGCATCAGGCTCAACGCGCTGAGCGTCACCTTCACCCCGCTCGTGGACGACTGAGCAACGCACCGTCCGAGCGCCCATCGGGTGGCTGGGGGGCAGGGGATCGAACCCTGAATACCGACTCCAAAGGACGGCGTGTTGCCAGTTACACCACCCCCCACCGTCGACCCGCCGAGGCGGACGACGAGCGGCGAGGGTAGTGCGCCGACCCGCGGGACCGGTCAGGCCTCGACGAGCTCGGGACCGCCGGCTGGTGACACCGCGACCTCGACGCGATCGAAGACGTCCTCGAGCGCAGCCGCGAGCCGACGGGCGTGCATCAGGTCGCGGGCCAGGCCCACGATCGTCGGCCCGGATCCGCTGACCATCGCCCCGAGCGCCCCGGCGTCGAGCACCGCCTCCCGTCGGGCGACGAGCGCCGGACGCAGGTGGAACGCCGCCGCCTGCAGGTCGTTGTGCAGGGCCGCGCCGAGCGCCTCTGCGTCGCCGGTACGCAGGGCCTGCAGCACCGCGTCGGGCTCGATGCCGCTCGGTGCGGCGATCCGGTCGTAGGCCCGGTAGACCTCCGGGGTCGCCAGCGGCTCGTTCGAGACCCCCACGACCCAGTGGTACGAGCCACGGGTCAGCACCTGCGCGGTACTGGTGCCGACCCCGGTGGCCAGCGCGGTCCCGCCACCGACGCAGAAGGGCACGTCCGCACCCAGTTCCGCCGCCATCTCGCGCAGGGCGGCCCCGTCGAGTTCGGCCTGCCACAACGCGTTGAGCGCGACCAGCGCGGCCGCGGCGTCCGCCGAACCCCCGGCCATCCCCGCGGCGATCGGGATGCGCTTGGCCAGGTGCAGGCGCGTGACCGGACCGTCGTGATCCTGCTCCTGACCGTCGGCGGAGCCGATGCCGCAGTGGGCCATGAGCGCCCGCGCCGCCCGCACCGCGAGGTTGCCCTCGTCGACGGGCAGTTCCCCCGCGGCCCCGTTGTCGGCCGTGAAGTCCAGGTGCATGAACCGTCGCGAGGCGGGGTGGGCGGTCCGCCCGTCGAGGTCGAGCCGTGCCGTCACGGTGTCGTGCAGCGACACCGTCTGCAGGACGGTGACCAGTTCGTGGTAGCCGTCGTCACGGACCCCGCGGATGCCGAGGAAGAGGTTGACCTTCGAGGGCACGCGGACGCGCACGGCAGCAGCGGGCATCGCCTCGCGCTCCATGTCGAACTCCCGTCCCGGCTCCCACCGACCCGGCATCGTACGGCGCCGCTGCGCCGCCGCCGCACCCGGGGGCGGGCTCAGACGTCGACGTCGCGTTCCCGAAGCGCCCGGTACAGCGCGAGGAGCGCGTCCCGGTCGAGCGTCTGTGCACGGGCCGACAGGTCGATGTCCGCGGCCGCCGCGGCCTCGGCGAGCAGGGCAGGCGTGGTCAACGCCCGCAGGTTGTTGCGCAGCGTCTTGCGCCGTTGGCCGAACGCGAGGTCCGCCAACCGGGATGCCCCGCGCACGGTGGGCTCGTCCGGCGCGTCCGGACGCCGGGTAACCCGCACCATCACGCTGTCCACGTTCGGGACCGGGAGGAACACCGCCCGCGGGATCGACAGCGCGATCCGGGGTTCGACCGCGAGCGCGAGCTTGAGGGGTACGGCGCCGTAGGCGGCGTCGCCAGGAGCTGCGACCCACCGCTCACCGACCTCGCGTTGCACCATCACGAGGGCATCGCGGACCTCGGCGCACGCCAGCGCCTGGAACAGCAACGGCGTGGCGATGTTGTAGGGCAGGTTGGCGACCAGTCGCGCGTCGGCCGTCGTCGCACCGATGAGGGCGTGGAGGTCCACGCGCAACGCGTCCGCGTGGTGGACCTCGACGTTGGGGACCCCGGCGAGGACCTCAGTGAGCGCGCCGACGAAGCCGGCATCGATCTCGACCGCGATCACGCGTTGCGCCGCGTCGGCCAGGCCGAGTGTCAGCGACCCCAGTCCGGGTCCGAACTCGAGCACCGTGTCGGTCGGGTCGAGGTCGGCGGCGGCGACGATGCGCCGCACCGTGTTGGGGTCGACGACGAAGTTCTGCCCGTCGGCTTTGCGGGGCGCGAGCCCGTGACGTTCCAGCAGGCGCGTGACGTCACGCGGCGTCAGCAGGTCGGCCACCGGGTCAGCTGAGGCCCAGCCGGCGCGAGCAGGCGGGCCACTGGCCCCAACCGGACCGCCGCTGCAGGATCTCACCACGACGGATCTGCTCCGCCCGCGAGGCCTCGTGCGGCAGGCCGCTCCCACCGACGCTGCGCCAGGTCTGCGGGTGGAACTGCAGCCCGCCGTAGTAGCCGTTGCCCGTGTTGATGGACCAGTTGCCGCCGGACTCGCACTGCGCGAGGCGGTCCCAGACGCTGCTGCTGGTCGACGAGGACGAAGAGGGCGAGGGAGCCGGCGGTGGCGGCGGCGCGGGCGCGCGCGTCCCGACCAGCACGACGCGGTCACGCGGCTCCGTGACCACCTCCTGTTCGATGCGCTCGCGCTCGGTCTCCTCGCCGTCGATGAGGGTCACCTCGTAGGTGTCGACCCGAAGCCCCTCGCGGCCCTCGGTGTCGACGCGGGTGTTGCCGCGCTCGAGGTCGTCGGTGTCGCGGCGGACCTCCTCGTAGGAGAGGGTGACCTCCTCGGTCTCCTCGACGTACTCGACCCGCTGGATCGTGATGGTCGTGGGCCCGAACAGCGCACCGTGGTCGCCGGGCGAGACGATGTCGTCCGGCCCCACCTCGACGTCCTCGAGGGCGAGCACCGACTCCACCGTGGAGGCGAGCGTGACCGTCTCCAGGGTCTCCCCGTCGACCTCGACCGTGACGGGGACCGGCAGCGTGATGCTGACCACGTCGCCGTCGGCGACCGGGGTGTCGCGGGTCGGCGAGATCAGCGCACCCTCGGCGGCGAGGTGGGTCATCTCGGCCAGCTCCAGGACCCCGGCCACCGTGGCGACGGGTGCGTGGATGCGTCGGGCGACCGCGCCGTGCACCTCGACGTCGACCGTGATCGCGCGGTCGATGGTGACGGTCAGGTCGTCGTCGACCTCGGTGGCCGGGTCGAGGCTGATCTCGTCGGCCGTCCCGAGTGCGATGTCGAGCTCGTCGAGGGCGTCGGCGACGGTGCCGCTGCGGACGCGGACCTCGTGGGCACCGTCGTCGTCGGCGACCTCGACCGTGTGGGTCTGGGCTTCGACGGCGACCGCGACGGCCGCGACACCGGCGGTCCCGACGGCGGCGACACCGGCGACCACGCGGACACGACGAGCGGTGAGGAGACGCAGGGCTCTGGACATGGGGGCGGAACCTAGGGAGGCACGGTCACGAACGGCCGTGGCCGTTCGGACAACTGGGGAGGGAGGGGGACGTTGGGTGGCGGGCTGACGACGCTGCGTTCACCGCGGCGCGCGCTGGGCGCGTCGCCGCGGGCACGAGGGCGTGATCAGCCGGACGCGGGTACGGCACTCGGGCCGTCCTCGGAGGTGGGCAGCGCGAACGCCTCGACGGTGGCCGCGTGGATCGATGCGACGACCTCGTCGAGCGCGCGACCCTGCACCGCAGCGAGCGTGCGTGCGGTGAGGGGCACGTACGAGGGGTCGTTCTTCTCCCCCCGGTGCGGGTGTGGGGTCAGGTAGGGCGAGTCGGTCTCGGTCAGCAGCCGGTCCGCGGGGACCACCGCGGCGGCGTCGCGCAGGTGCTGCGCGTTCGTGAAGGTCACGTTGCCGGCGAACGAGAGGTAATAGCCCGCGTCGAGGCAGCGACGCGTGACCGCGAGGTCGCCGGAGAAGCAGTGCATGACGACCCGCTCGGGTGCGCCGTGGTCATCGAGCACCGCGAGGCAGTCGTCCCAGGCATCCCGGCAGTGGATGATCAGGGTCCGGTCCTGCCGGCGGGCGATGTCGATGTGGGCACGGAACGCGGCGTCCTGCTGCGCCGGCGTGGTCCAGTCGCGGTAGTAGTCGAGCCCGGTCTCGCCGACGGCCACGCAGGCCGGATCCTTGGCCAGCCGCTCGATGACCTCGAGGACGGCGGGGGTGGCTTCCATGGCGTCGTTCGGATGGACGCCGACCGCGGCCCACACCCCCTCGAACCGCGAGGCGGTGGCGACAGCCTGGGTGGAGGACGCCATGTCGGTGCCCACCGTGATCATCGTGCGCACGCCGGCGTCCCGCGCGCGACGCACCTGCGTGGCGGCGGAGAGCTCGTCGTGGTGATCGAGGTGGCAGTGCGTGTCGACGTAGTGCACGTGCGATCACACCCCTGGGTCGTCGTCACGTCAGCGCGAGAGGCGCGGGCGGACACTTCGAAGGAGGAGGGCACGATCCACCGACAGGCGGCCGGGGATCGAGGGCAGACCGCTCGTGGGCCGGCTCTCGGTCGGTGCGTCGGCTCACGCTCGGACCGGACGATGATCCCGGCGGCGGCCTGACACGCACAGTGCCCGCACTCGGCGGGCACCGGGTCAGTCTACCAAGGCGCTCGGGCGGGCTGCAGGTCGTGGTGGCCCGCCGGCCACCGGCCGTCGCGCCAGGCGCGCACCACCGGACAGCGCCAGGCGCGCGCCATCGGACAGCGCCAGGCGCGCGCCACCGGACAGC
>JAFIEQ010000119.1 GCA_020832455.1 Nitriliruptoraceae bacterium | reverse complement strand
GGCATCGTGACATCCTTCCCGTGAGCCGTCGGCCCACGTTAGATGTCAACCAAACCTGGGGCAGTCCCCAGCCACCGCCGACCAGCACGGTCACCGCGGCGATGAAGGTGACCTGCACCCACCGTCCCCACAGGGCGGTCGGCTGCCCGTCGGCGCCGTAGTGGCGGGGAACCTCGGCGGGCAGTCGGTCCCCGAACACGAGCGCGACGACGACCGGTGCCAGCGCGCTCGCCACGACGACCGTGCCGAGCACCCACGCCAGGCGTAGGTCGGGACGGTGATCGACCGGACCGCTGGGCATCAGGCGCGTGGCCCGAGCACCAGCTCACGCAGGTGGTCCAGTCCGACCGGCCCGGAGCCGAGCACGTCGTGGTGGAAGGCCTTGATGTCGAACGCCGCGCCCTCGTGCCGGCGTCGTGCCTCGCGCAGGGCGAGGATCTCACGCTCCCCGACGGCGTAGCTGATGGCCTGCGCCGGCATGCCGAGGTAGCGGTCGACCTCACTCGCCGCGTAGGCCGCGTCGAGGCCCGCCAGCTCCTGCAGGGCCTGCTGGGCGAGCGACGGCGTCCACGGGGCGCCGGGGTGCCACGGGGCGTCGGTGGGGATGCGCCCGTCGAGGTGGAGCCCGATGTCGACGATGACGCGCACGATGCGCAGCAGCTGGGAGCTGACGTAGCCGAGCTCGTACATCGGCTCCTCGAGCGCGCCGAGCTCGTCCATCAGCGTCTCGGCGTACAGGGCCCATCCCTCGCCGTAGCCGGGGTTCCAGATCAGCATCCGGTGGGCGCGGGAGAGCCGATCCGCGTGCAGGACCTGCAGGCCGATCTGCAGGTGGTGGCCCGGGAACCCCTCGTGGTAGGCGGTCGAGACCTCCTCGAACAGCGGGATGTGGTCGCGGTCACCGAGCGACCACCACAGCGTGCCGGGACGCCGCAGGTCCTCGCTCGGTCCGGTGTACGAGGCGCCGAGCGCCCCACCCGGAGGCGCGAGTCGGACCTCCACGCGCCGCAGCTGTTCGGGCACGTCGAACAGCTCGCCGTCGAGGTGGGCCAGCGCGGTCTCCTGGCGGTGCAGCATCCGCGTCCGGAAGTCGTCCGCCGAGCTCGCCGCGAAGGCGGGGTCGGTCCGCAGCCGGGTGAAGGCCCCGACCAGGTCCGCACCCGGATCGATCCCTGCGGCGATCCGGACCGCACGATCGGTGAGCTCCCGCAGCCGGTCCCAGGCCCAGGCCGTCGTCTGGTCGACGTCGAGGTCGGCGCCGAGCATCCGGTCCGCAGCCCGGGCGTAGCGCTCCGGTCCGACCCCGTCGGCGGCCGTGGCGTGGGGGAGGTACTCACGCTCGAGGAACCGGGCGGTGTCCTCGAACGCGGCCCGCAGCGTGGGCAGGGCCGCGTCCACGGACCGCCCGAGATCGGGATGGGCCTCGATGACGGCTCGTGCACGGCCCGTGACCGCGCCGTGTTCGTCGATCAGCGCCCGTGCCTGCGACGCGACGCTGCGGACCTGACGGCGCGCGACCACGTGGCCACGGTCGATCCCGCGGCGCAGCAGCCCGCGCCAGTCGTCCAGCGCGGCCGGGAGTGTGTGCAGCCGGGAGACCAGCGCGGCGGCCTCGCCCGCTGTCGCGATGGGCTGGAGTTCGAGCAGTTCCCCGAGGTTGGGGAGCGTGGATCCGAGGTGAGCGAGGTCGCGTTCGACGTCACCGTGGTCGATCCAGGCCAGGTCCTGCGCGAGGAAGTCCTGCAGGGCCCGGATCGCCAGCCGGTCCCGCGCGTCCGTGGCCGGGGGCAGCGCCTGCAGCTGCTGCTGGGTCCGGGCGAGCAGGTCACGCAGCCCGTCGACGCCCTCCGGACCGAGCTCGCCCCACCGATCGTCGTGCCCCCCGATGCCCGCGAAGGTCGCGTCCATCGGGCGCTGCGCCGCGAAGTCGTCCACGAAACGGTCCGCGAGGGCGAACACGGGGTGATCGCCGGACATGCGGGTCTCCTGCTCGGGTGGGACGGGTCGCCCCGGGTGCGTCCACGCTAGCCAGAGGTCCGCGCACCGGTGTGCGGTGGTGCGCGGGCAGGTCGTAGGCTGGGTCCACGAACAGGAGCGTTGGCGATGTGGTCCGAGGAGCAGGTCGAGGTCGGCGGGGTCCGTCTGCACGTGCGGACCTCGACCGCCACCCTGCCCGATGACGCGCCCGTCGCCCTGCTGTTGCACGGCTGGCCCCAGGACGGGTCGTGCTGGGAGCCCGTGGCCACACGGCTCGAGACCGCGGGGTACCGCGTCGTCGCGCCCGACCTGAAGGGGTTCGGACGGTCGGACGCGCCTCGGCGCGGCTACGACGCCGCGACGTTGGCGGACGAGATCAGTCAGCTGATCCGGTGGGCGACACCGGGCAAGGCGCTACTGGTCGGCCACGACTGGGGCGGCGCGCTGGCGCTGGCGACCGCGTTCCGCCACCCAGGTCGGGTCCAGGCGCTGGTCACGGCGTCGTCACCGTTCCGCCAGATCGATCTGACCGCGGCCTGGCACATCCCGCTGTTCAACGTGCCGCTCGCCCCGCAGCTGGTGTTCAAGATCGCCGGCACACCGTTGACCAAGGCCACGATCCGGTACGCCTCGGAGAACACCGAGGTGTTCGACGACGAGGCCTACGCCCGCTACGGGGCCGCCGTTCGTGCGGCGCCCCGGGGGTGGTTGGCCTACTACCGGACCCTGTCCCGGGGGGCGGTGATCGACTGGTCGATCCGTCGCATCCGTCGTCGGGCGTCGTTCCTGCGCCCGCCCGACGGTCCCCACCGACTGCGCGTGCCCACGACCGTGGTGTGGGGTGGGCGTGACCGGGTGACGCCGGTCCACCTCGCGACGCGGGTCGCCCACGACCTCGACGCGGAGCTCGAGGTGATCGAGGACGTGGGGCACTTCGTCCACGAGGAGGCACCGCAGGCGTTCACCGACGCGGTGCTCCGCCTCGCGACGCGGGTCGACTTCGACGAGGACGGTGGGGTGGCCGGGCCACGACCCGAGCGGACCCGCACCCTCGGGGACGATCACGCCGCACGACCGGAGCCGCGGTGAGCGCCGCGTCCGACGAGGCGCCCGGTGCGGTACGGATCGCCATCCTGGTGTTCACCGACGCGGAGGAACTCGACTGGGTCGGACCCTTCGAGGTGCTCACCACCTGGGCATCACGTGACCCGCGGGTCTCGGTGACGCTGGTCAGCGACGATCCGACCCCTGTGCGCGGCGCCAAGGGGCTGCGCGTCGTGCCCGACGGCACGCTCGAGGATCTCGGCGACGTCGAGGTGCTGGTCATCCCGGGTGGGCGCGGTACCGATGCGTTGGTGGCCGACGAGCCGTTGCTCGCCACCCTGCGGGACCGGCACCGCTCGGACACGCTGCTGGTGTCGGTGTGCACGGGCGCGCTGGTGCTCGCGGCGGCGGGTCTGCTCGCCGACCGCCCCGCGACCACCTACTGGGCCGCTCTCGAGGAGTTGTCCGCGCTCGAGCCGACGGCCACGGTGCGCGGCGACGCGCGGTTCGTCGATGACGGTGACGTGGTCACGGCCTCGGGGGTGTCGGCCGGGATCGACGTCGCGTTGCACCTGGTGGCGCGGCTGGCGTCACCCGAGCTGGCACGCACGGTCCGCCGTGCGATCCAGTACGACCCCCAACCCCCGGTCTGATCCCGTGACCTCGCCCGCACCGATGTCCCCGGCCCCCGCCCTGCCCCACGGGGTGGTGTTCGATTGTGACGGCACGCTGGCCGACACGGAGTCGCTGTCGGACCGCGCCTGGACCCGTGTGCTGCGCGCCCGCGGGTACGACCCCTCGCCATCGGATTTCGCGGCGGTGATCGGGTACCCGTTCGCGCAGAACTGGGCCTACTACACGGCGCGCGCGGACCTGGGCGACCGCGAGGGCTTCCAGGCCGACCTGCGCCGCATCTACCGCGAGCTGTTCGAGCACGAGCTCGAACTGCACGACGATGCGGTCGGGGTGGCCCTCGAGCTCGCGGCGGCGGGCGTGCCGATCGCGGTCGCTTCCTCGTCGAGTCGCCGGGGCGTGTTCGCGGTGCTGGAGGCGGCCGGGCTCGTCGAGGCGGTGTCCGTAGTGGTCGGTGCCGACGACGTCGCCCGGCACAAGCCGGACCCGCTGCCCTACGTGACGGCGGCGTCCGGGCTCGGACTCGCCCCCGAGCGGTGCACGGCGGTGGAGGACACCCCGGTCGGGCTGCGCTCGGCGCAGGCTGCGGGCCTGTTCACCGTCGCGGTCGTGCGTGCGCATGGCAGCCACGAGACGCTCGCCGACGCCGACCGTGTGGTCACCACGCTCGAGCTCGCCGATCTGGTGCCCGACCGCTCCGCCTGATCACGCACGTCGGACCCGCGGACGCAGGACGGGGGCCGACCGTGGTGGCCGGCCCCCGCGGGAGCTGATCGGGCGGGACGATCAGATGTCGTATCGCCGGAGGCGATCAGATGTCGTATCGCCGGAGGCGATCAGATGTCGTAGTACATCTCGAACTCGTGGGGGTGCGGACGCAGCGCGACCGCGGCCACCTCGGCGTCCATCTTGTACTCGATCCAGGTCTCGATGAGGTCCTCGGTGAAGACCCCGCCCTCGAGCAGGAACTCGTGGTCCTCGGCGAGGCCCTGCAGCGCCTCCTCGAGCGACCGTGGCACGGCCGGGAGGTTGAGCAGCTCCTCCGGCGGCAGGTCGTAGATGTCCTTGTCGACCGGGTCGGCCGGCTCGATCTTGTTCTTGATCCCGTCGAGACCCGCCATCATCATCGCCGCGAAGGCGAGGTAGGGGTTCGACGAGGGGTCCGGGACCCGGAACTCGATGCGCTTGGCCTTCGGGGAGTCACCCGAGATCGGGATGCGCACCGCGGCCGAGCGGTTGCGGGCCGAGTACACCAGGTTGACCGGTGCCTCGTAGCCCGGCACCAGACGCCGGTAGGAGTTGGTCGTCGGGTTGGTGAACGCGAGCACCGACTTGGCGTGGGCGAGCAGCCCACCGATGTACCACCGCGCCGTGTCCGAGAGCTGGCCGTAGCCGGACTCGTCGAAGAACAGCGGCTCGCCGTCCTTCCACAGCGACTGGTGGGTGTGCATCCCGGAGCCGTTGTCACCGAAGATCGGCTTGGGCATGAACGTGACCGTCTTGCCCGCGGCCGCACCGGTGTTCTTCACGACGTACTTGAACGTCATGAGCTTGTCGGCGATCTTGGCGAGGGTGTCGAACTCGATGCCGATCTCACCCTGGCCGCCGGAACCCACCTCGTGGTGGTGCAGCTGCGTCTGGATGCCGAACGCCTCGAGGTTGTGCACCATCTCGGAGCGCAGGTCGGTGTAGTGGTCCATCGGCGGGACCGGGAAGTAGCCACCCTTGGTGCGCGGCTTGTAGCCCTTGTTGCCGCCGTCCTCGTCGCGGCCCGTGTTCCAGGACCCCTCGATGGAGTCGACCTCGTAGAACGAGGTGTTGCCCGCGGAATCGAAGCGCACCGAGTCGAAGATGAAGAACTCGGCCTCCGGCCCCATGAACGAGGTGTCGGCGATGCCCGTCGAGGCGAGGTAGGCCTCGGCCTTGCGGGCGATGTTGCGCGGGTCGCGCGAGTACGCCTCGCCGGTGATCGGGTCGTGGATGTGGCAGTACATCATGAGCGTCTTGCGCTCACGGAACTTGTCCTCGGTGGCCGTGGTGGGATCCGGGATCAGCAGCATGTCGGATTCCTGGATGCCCTGGAACCCGCGGACCGACGACCCGTCGAAGTAGATGCCGTTCTCGAAGGTCGCGGCACTGACGTTCGTGGTGGGGAACGTGGTGTGCTGCGTGACGCCCGGCAGGTCGATGAAGCGCAGGTCGATGAACTCGTACCCCTCGCTCTCGATCAGGTCCAGGACCTCTTGTGCGTTCTGTGGTGAGCTTCCCAACTTCTCGCTCCTTGTCTCGTCTCGCGGTGGCTGGCAGGGGGTCGCCGTGCGGCCCTGCTTGGGACCCTACGGCCCGATCGATGTGCAGGTGGGCGAGGCGCCCTGGACCGACGCGTCCCGACGCCCCGTGCCGGGGGGCACCGAGGTGCACCACGCCGCAGCGTCGGGCCGCGGTTGGGACTCGGTCGGAACGCCTCGCCCGACCGGGAGGCACGCTCGAGGCGCGCCATGGTCGGTCCTGCGGTGGTGGACGCTAGGGCCGGGCTGTACCGCAGATTTTTCCCGACCGTTACGAGCGTGTTACACGCCACGCTCACACGGCCAGGCGGTCGGGCAGGTGCCGTGCACGGGGCGCCGCCCGACCGCCCGTTAGCCTCGAGGGTCCACCGACCATGCCATCCGAGGTCCGCACCGTGTCCGTCGCCCCGTCCGTACTCGCCCAAGAGGGCTCCAGCCCCACCGAGACCGCCGAAGGCGCCATCGAGAGTGGCGTCGAGGGTTTCGTCGACCTGCTCCCGATCCCGGAGGAGTTCGCCTGGCTGGTCGAGAACCTCATCAACCCGGGACTCACGATCCTGTTGGTGCTGTTCCTCGCCGCGGTGCTCTCGAGGATCGCGAAGCGGTCGATCCGCCGGGGCGTCGAGCGGATGAAGTCCCCGGAGTCCACCCGCGGCGGACGGCGTCGCAGTCGCAACGCCGCCGACGACGAGGAAGCGGTCGAGAACCTGCGGCGCGCGCAGCGGGCGGACGCGCTCGGCAACGTCGCCACGAGCCTCGCGGGCGTGGTGATCTGGTCCATCGCGGCCATCATGGCGCTCGGCCAGATCGACGTGCAGCTCGGCCCCCTGATCGCCGGGGCGGGGATCGTCGGGGTCGCGGTCGGGTTCGGGGCCCAGGACCTGGTCAAGGACTTCCTGTCGGGCGTGTTCATGCTGATCGAGGACCAGTACGGCGTCGGCGACATCATCGACGCGGGGGAGGCGTCGGGGGTGGTGGAGGGCATCACCTTGCGCTCGACCCGGCTGCGTTCGATCGACGGGACGCTGTGGCACATCCCCAACGGTGAGATCCGACGGGTCGGGAACATGACCCAGGAGTACTCCCGGGCGCTGGTCGACGTCGGCATCGCCTACGGCGCCGACATCGATGCCGCTGTCGAGGTCATCGAGGGGGTCTCCGAGGCCCTCGCGGAGGATGCCGAGTGGGGTGCGCTGGTCATCGACAGCCCCCGGGTGCTCGGAGTGGAGGCCCTCGGGGCTGACAGCGTCGACATCCGTCTGCTGGTCAAGACCGTGGCCACCCGACAGTTCGAGGTCGCCCGGGAGCTGCGGCGTCGCATCAAGTACGCCTTCGACGCCGCGGGGATCGAGATCCCGTTCGCGCAGCGGACCGTGTGGCTCCGGACCGAGGGGGCGGTCGCCATCGGTGATGGCGAGACCCCCGGATTCGATGCCCCGGTCCCCGATGCCGGGGCGCGCCGCGCAGCGATCGAGTCGACCCGTCGCAAGGACGGCGAGGTCGAGGTCGCACCGGACGGCGAGGAGGCGGTCGTCGCTGGGCTCCCGGACGCCCCCGATGGCGGCGAGGGCGGCGACGGGCAGCGCTGAGCGTCCCGCACGCCACCACCGTCCGTATCCGGGCACTCGAGCATCGCGACGTCGTGGCTGCGCGCGGCCGGCAGCGCCGCCCTCGGCACGCTCGTCGTGGACCCGACCGTCACGGTGCTGACCGCGCCCGGGGTTCGGCAGGCGCCCGATGCAGGTGAGCGGGACCGCGGTTCGGCGCTAGCGGGTGTAGGCGGCGAGGGTCGCACTGGTGAGGGTGACGACGTCCGCGATACGGGCACGCTCGTCGTCGGGATCGTGGGCAGCCAGCACGTGTTCGTGGACGGCCGCGTCCACGGCCACCACGAGCGCGTGGCCGCGCCGCTGTGCCACCTGCGGCTCGACCCCGTCGAGGACGAGCAGCGCGGCGACCGTCGCGGCGAGATCGTCGCGGAGCCGGTCGAGGACCGCCACGAGTTCCGGGGTCCGCGGCGCGGCCTGGTAGAGCACGGTGTGCAGCGCGCTCGGGCGGTTGAGGTCCACCACCGCTTCGATGACCCGTTCGATCAACAGCTCGCGGTCGGTCGGTGCGTCCGCGAGCACGGCCTGGAGCTGCGCCATGGCCTCGGCGAGGTGCCGTTCGGCGAGGGCGACGAGCAGGGCGTCCTTGTCCGCGAAGTACTGGTAGAGCGATCCGATCGAGACCCCGGCCCGCGCCGCGATCTCGTTGGTGGTCGCGGCGTAGCCGCGTTCGGCGAAAACCTGAGCAGCCGCCTCGAGCACGAAGGCGACGGTGGCGTGGGCACGGTCCTGCCGGGGCATCCGACGGGGATGGCGTGCCTTCTGGCGCAAGCGGGGTGCGGACACGGCGGGTCCTGGAAGGCGAGTAGTGAAGCTGAGCAATGCTCAGGATACTGGCCATGCTCCTCTTCCACCCGGACGCATCGTCCGGCTGCACCGCCCGGCCCGACCGCCTGACCTCACCCCTGATCGGATGCCCACCATGGACGCGCTGACCCTCACCCGGACCACCGACCTCGATGCCCCCGCCGGCGTGGTGTGGGACGCGGTCTGCACCCCGGCCGCCTTCCGCACCGTCACCCGGGGCCTGGTGCGTTATCCGCCCGTCGCCCGCCGTGCCGACACCTGGCGCGAGGGCGAGACCGTCTCGGGCTGGCTGTGGCTGTTCGGGGTGCTGCCCTTCGGCCGCCACACCATCCGCGTCGCCCGCATCGACCCGGCGCAGTTCACCCTCACCAGCGATGAACACGGCGGGCTCGTCCGCTCGTGGGTCCACGACATCGTGCTCGAACCCCTCGACACCGACCGCACCCGCTACACCGACCGCGTCCGGATCGACGCAGGCTGGGCCACCCTGCCCGTCACCGCCTTCGCCTGGCTCTTCTACAAGGTCCGTCAGACCCGCTGGCGACGACTCGCCTCTACGCTGCACACATCATCCGTCGACGACGGGATCGTCTGAGTCGGCGGCGGGAGCGTCTGAACAGACCGATGGCGGCACGGCAGCTCTGGGCTGTGCGGGTCGGAGAGCCGGAGGGGGACGGCGTTGTCGACGAGGACCGAGCGCTTCCTGCTGATCGGGGTCGGCCTCCTGCTGCTCGAGCGGGTGCTGTTCTACGTTGCCTGGCTGGTCGCGTTCGCCTTCTGACCGGCCGCTGGCCCGACGTCGGCGGGGCGTGCCCCGACGGTCGCGAGGCTCGCGGCGAGACGACGGGCGGCGCCCAGAACGCGACGGGCGCAGCCGCCGTGCTGCCTCCACGGACCACCGTCTCGACGGCGCGGGTGGTTCAGCCGCCCGGCTGGCCGGGGGAGGGCTGCCAGGCCTTGGCGTCGATCGCCTGCTGGCCGGCGTGGTAGCTGGAGCGCACCATCGGACCGGACTCGACGTGCGCGAAGCCGAGCTCGACCTCGCCGTAGGACTGGAAGCGCGCGAAGGTCTCCGGCGTCACGTACCGGTCGAGGTGCAGGTGCTGGTCGGAAGGCTGCAGGTACTGGCCGATGGTCAGGTTGTCGACGCCAGCCGCCTTGAGGTCGTCCATGCAGGCCAGCACCTCGTCGTCGGTCTCGCCCATCCCGACGATGAGGTTGGACTTGATCGCGGTGGTCTCGGGGAACCGGGCGCGTGCCAGCGCCAGGAACTCCAGCCCCCGGTCGTAGTCGAACGAGGGGCGGATCACCGGGAACAGCCGGCGGGTGGTCTCCAGGTTGAACGCGAACACGTCCGGCTCGGCGGCCACGACCTGCTCGAGCGCGAGTCGGCCCTTGGCGGGGTCCAGGCCGTAGCCGAAGTCGCTCGGGAGCACCTCGACGCCGACGTCGGGCGTGCGGGCACGGATCTGACGGATCGTCTCCGCCACCAGCCAGGCGCCGCCGTCGTCCAGGTCGTCGCGGGCGACCATGGTGACCACGGCGAAACGCAGGCCGAGGTGCTCGACGGCCTCCGCGACGCGACGGGGCTCGTCGACGTCGTAGCCCTTGGGCTTGCCGGTCTTGATCTGACAGAACCCACACCGGCGCGTGCAGTCCTCGCCGCCGATCAGGAACGTCGCCTCGCGCATCTCCCAGCACTCGTAGATGTTGGGGCAGGCGGCCTGGGCGCAGACGGTGTTGAGCTCCAGGCCCTCCATGAGCTTGGTGACGTCCTTGAAGTTCTCGCCGAAGCTGGCCTTCACCTTCAGCCACTCCGGCTTGCGGCCCTCCTGGCGGCCGGTGTCGATCGTCTTGCGCACCACCCCGGCACGCTGGGTCCGCTCACGCGACAGCCCGTTGGGCAGCACCGACAGGGTCCGTGCGCCATCGGGGATGACCGGTTCCGGCACGCTGAGGTCCTTGCGTCGAGGGCGGTTGCTGGGATCCTGGCCGTCAGCCGGTGGGCACCACCGGCGGTTCGAGGCGCGCGGGATCCACGTGTTCGAGGGTAGCTGCGAACACCTCACCTGCCGTCGCGACGAGGCGGGTGCGGACCTGGTCGAGGTCGCTCGACACCCCCAACCGCGCGAGCGAGGTGATCCCGCGGTCGGCGATGCCGCACGGCACGATGCCCGTGAAGTGGGTGAGGTCCGGGTCCACGTTGAGCGCGAAACCGTGGGAGGTGATCGCGCCGGAGGCGACCCGCACGCCGATCGCCGCGACCTTCTCCTCCCCGACCCAGACGCCGGTGAGCCCCTCGATGCGGCGGGCATCGAGGTCGTAGGTCGCCAACGTTCGGATCAGGACCTCCTCGAGGGCCCGGACGTAGCCGATGACCCCGCGCAGGGAGGCCAGGCGCAGGATCGGGTACCCGACGAGCTGGCCGGGGCCGTGGTAGGTCACGTCGCCGCCCCGATCGACCTCGACCACCTCGATGCCGTGGCCGGTCAGCGCCGCCTGATCGAACAGCACGTTGGCCGCGTCCGCCCGCTTGCCCAGGGTGTAGACCGGCGGGTGCTCGAGCAGCAGCAGGGTGTCGCCCACGCGCTCGTCACGGCGCGCCGCGACCAGCCGACGCTGCAGCGCGAGCGCGTCGAGGTAGGGGACGCGTCCGGCCCACGTGACGCGCAGCGGCGACTCGCTCGCCGCGCGCATGCGTGCCGCCGGTAGCGGTTCGGGTCGCGCGACCACCAGGGGCCCCGTTCCGGGGTCCTCAGACCCCGAGTTCGTTGGCGAAGTCGTGGGTCTCGAGCACGTACTTGAGGTCCTGCAGGAAGCGGGCCGCGTCCGCCCCGTCGACCATCCGGTGGTCGTAGGACAGGCACAGGTACGACATCCAGCGGATCGCGATCGAGTCGCCGTAGGCGTCGGAGACGACCACCGGTCGCTTCTCCACCGCAGCGGTCGCCAGGATCGCGACCTCCGGGGGGTTGAGGATCGGGGTGTCGAACAGGGTGCCGACCGAGCCGGTGTTGGTGATGGTGAAGGTGCCACCGGAGATCTCATCCGGGGTGATCTTCTTGTCCCGGCTGCGCTTGGCCAGGTCGCCGATACGGCTGGCGATACCGGGCACGGTCAGATCCTGCGCGTCCTTGATGTTGGGCACCAGCAGCCCACGCTCGGTGTCGACCGCGATGCCGAGGTTGATGTTGCGGTGGAAGGTCGCCGTCCCGGCGTCCATGTCCATCGACGCGTTCATCACCGGGTGTCGGGGCAGGGTCATGCAGACCGCGCGGGCGATCAGGGGCAGCGGGGACAGGCTCGCGCCGTGCGCCGCCTTGAAGTCGTCCTTGCGCGCCGCCCGCAGGTTCATGATCCCCGTCAGGTCCACCTCGACGGCCGCGGTCAGTTGCGCGGTGGTCTGCAGCGACTCCATCATGGAGCGCGCGATGGCCTTGCGGACCCGGCTGAGGTCCTCGGTGACCGAGCGCTCGCCGCCGAAGTCGACCTGGGTCGGCGATGCCGGGGGCCGCGACCGTGCGCCGGGGGCCTGCACGACCGCCGGGGGCGGGGTGACCGACGCCGCGGCACCGCCCGCGCTGCCCGTCGTGTCCGCATCGGCGCCGGCGCGGGTGCCACCCTGCTCGATGGCGCGCTCCGCGTCCTCACGGGTGATACGCCCCCCGGGACCGGTGCCCTCGACCTGGTCGGGGGTCATGCCGGCCTCGCGCAGGAGCTTGCGCACGAGCGGGGAGGTCAGGGCCTTGCTGCCCACCACCTGGCCACCACTGCCGGCGTCGCCGCCCGAACTCGGGGCGCTGCTGGCCGAGGCGCCGGACCCGGCGGTGTCGCTGGTGTCCTGTGGCGAGCTGGTGTCGGATGCGCTGGTGTGGTCGGTGTCGGTGTCGTCGGCTGCGGTGTCGGTGTCGCCGTCGTCGTCGCTGCCGGTGTCGTCGGAGCTGGCGCCGTCGGACTCGCCGATGACGGCGATGACCTCACCGACGGCGATGGTGTCGTCGACCTCGGCCTTGAGTTCCTGGATGGTGCCGGCGACGGGGGAGGGGATCTCCGTGTCGACCTTGTCGGTGGAGATCTCCACGATGGGTTGGTCGACCTCGACGGTGTCGCCGACCTCGACGAGCCAGGCGGTGATGACGCCCTCTTCGACGGATTCGCCCAGTTGGGGCAGCTCGACCTCGGTCGCCACGGAAAGCTCCTGATCTCGGTGATGCAATGGATTGTAGTCGCGTTCTGTGGGGCGACCGGTGTGCGTTGCTCGGGGCGGTTCAGCCGTGCAGTGCGCGTCCGGCGATGGCCAGGTGGGCCTCGCCGATCGCTT
>JAFIEQ010000118.1 GCA_020832455.1 Nitriliruptoraceae bacterium | reverse complement strand
GGGCGGTTGGGTCTGGGGGTGTAGCGGCCCCGGGGGGGGGGCGCGGCGCGGGGGGGGGGTCGCGGGCGACACCACCGTCTGGCGGCGAGGGAACGGGCTGATCGGCGCCGGCACGGGCGACGGCCGCGAGCGGTGGCAGGCCGACCGGTCCGCGATGATCCTGCACGAGGCGCCCCTGCTGCTCGCCACGCCACGCGGGCCGGTGCTGCCGTGAGCACCACCTGTCCCGCCTGCGCCGCCGAGCCGCCCGCGGCCGCGCGCTTCTGCCGGGACTGTGGTGCGCCGCTGCCACCCACGGCGCCCCCGGTTGCGCAGGAGCCGCCCACGCGCAGGACCGGCCCGGCGGTCGCGCTGGTCGGGGTGGTCGGGGTGGCGCTCGCGATCGTGACGACGAGCGTGCTGCTCGGCTCGGTCCTGCTCGACGACGATCCGGCGGGGCGGCTCGACGACGCGGCCGTCGACGTGGACGGTCCGGACGTGCGCGGGGACGAGGTGGACGGTGACCCCGCCTGTCCCGGCGGCGTCTGCGTGGTCGCGACCCGGCCGCTGGACCGCACCGGCGCCCGCGACGCGGGGTTCGAGGCCGGGTTGGCGGTGGTGCTGCGCGACGATGGCCTGCTCGAGGCGCTCGCGCTGCGGGATGGCGCCACCCGGTGGTCGCGGACGGTCACGGGCGCCAGGAGCGTGCAGACGAGCGTCGCAGACGTGCTCCCCGTGGTCACGGACGACGGCATCGTGCTGCTCGGGCTCGGCGACGGCGAGGAGCTCGGCCGCATCACCCTGGCCGATCCCGAGGTGACCAGCATCGGCCCCTGGGTCATCGCCGCCGACGACGAGCAGGTTGGCGCGTGGTCGGTCACGGGGCGACCCGGATGGACGCGACGACTCGACACCGCGGAGCGCGTGGTGCTCAGCCCGGAGGGTGTGACCTCGTTGCGGGCGACGACGGACGCGGACGGCGAGGTGGTCCGGACCCGGATCGCGTCGCTGTTCACCAACACCGGCGCCCCGCGGTTCGAGCTGGACCTCGCCCGCCGCATCGACACGGTCCACCGTCGAGAGCCGGTGGTGGTGGCCGTGTCCCACGACCCCGCGGAGGTGGTCGTGCTCGACCGGCTGGGCGGCGTGGTCGAGACCACCACGCTGCCCGATCTGGTGATCACCTCCTCCGCGCTGAGCCCCGAGGGCCGATCGCTGGTCCTGGTGACCGAGGGACCGACCTCGGGGAGGCACCAGCTGTGGATCCTGCCCACGGACGGTTCGACGGCACCGGGCCCCCGGCCCCTGTCGCCCGGCCGCTTGCCGCTCGAGCCGGTCATCCTGGATGACGCGGTCGTCCTCGCGGTGACCGAGCCGCGGCCGCAGTTGCTGAGCGCCGAACTCGCCACGGCCGCGCAGCGGTACTCGGTGGAGCTCGACGAGGTCCCCCACACCCTGGTCGCCACCGGCGAGCGCACCGTCGCGTCGCTGAGCGACGACGGCACGCTGACGTTGCTCGACCTCGAGGACGGCGCGTCGGCCAGCTTGCGTCTCGGCGGGGACGCCGTGGTGCTGCGTGCCCGCCCGTTGACCGTCGCGCACGGGCGCGTGGTCCAGACGATCGACCCGCGGCCCGCAGCCACCGGCGGATGAGTCGCGCGAGGCGAGGCACGAACGGGTCACGACCTACGCTGCGACCGAGCCGACGACAGGGAGTGGCGTGCCAGACGCCGTCGTGATCGGTGCGGGGCCGGCCGGTATCGCTGCCGCGCGGTCGCTGCTCGCGCGCGGGTGTGCCGTGCGGGTGATCGAGCGTCGTGGCGCCGTCGGTGGGCTGTGGCGCTTCGAGCACGCCGACGACGGCGCGGCGGCCTACCGCACGCTGCACCTGAACAGCTCCCGGCACCGCACCCAGTTCCCGTCGTACCCGATGCCCGACCACTGGCCGGACTACCCGTCGCACGAGCTGGTCGCCAGCTGGTTGCAGGAGGTCGCGGACACCTCCGGCGTGACCGAACGGGTCACCTTCCGCACCGCCGTGCGCTCGGTGCGACCCCGTCCGGGTCCGGGCGAACCGGGGACGTCCGGGTGGACGGTGACCACCGACACCGGCGAACGGATCGACACCGACCACGTGGTCGTGGCCAACGGCCACCACGGGGTCCCGCTCGAGCCGGAGCTGCCGGGCCACTTCACGGGCGAACGCTTCCACTCCCACCGCTACACCGACCCCGCGGTGTTCGCCGGCAAGCGGGTGCTGGTGGTGGGGGTCGGCAACTCCGGGATGGACCTGGCCTGCGACGCCGCGGTGGTCGCCGACCACGTGCTGCTCTCCACCAGGCACGGGGTGCACGTCCTGCCCAAGTACGCGTTCGGTCGGCCCATCGACCACCTGTCGCTGCCGATCAGCGCGTTCGTGCCCTTCGCCCTCGAGCGGCGCCTGTACGAGCTGACCGTCCGGCTCGCGGTCGGCCGGCCGCAGGACCGCGGGCTCCCGGAGCCCGATCACCGGCTGCTCGAAGCCCACCCGACCGTCTCCGCGCAGCTCTACGACCGGGTCGGTCACGGCGACATCGAGGTGGTGGGCGACCTCGCCGCTCTCGAGGGCGACCGGGTCCGGTTCGCCGACGGTCGCACGGCGCCCGTGGACGTGCTGGTGTTCGCGACCGGCTACCGGGTCTCGCTGCCGTTCCTCGACGACGACGTCCTGACGGTCCGTGGCAACGAGGTCCCGCTCTACCAGCGGGTGGTCGCACCGGACCGGCCGGGGCTGTTCTTCGTCGGGTTCGTGCAGACGGTCGGGGCGAACATCGCGCTCATGGAGCACCAGTCCGAGTGGATCGCGGACCTCGCGACGGGCCGCGCCGTGCTGCCGGACACCGCGACGATGCACGCGTGGATCGCCGCCGACCGGGCGGCGATGCGTGCCCGCTACGTGCGCTCGGCCCGGCACACGATGCAGGTCGACTACTGGCGCTACATCCGTGCTATCGGCCGCGAGCGGGCCCGACGGCGCAACCCGCTCACGCGGCCCTGGCACCGGTCGATCGCGCCGCTGCGTGCCCTGCGTGGGCGCAGCGGATGAACGGCCCCGTCCTGGTCACCGGCGGGGCGGGCTTCATCGGCCGTGCGGTCGTCCGCCACCTCGACGGTGCCGGGATCGAGGTCCGTGCCGTCGACCGGCGGGCGACCACGATCGACACCGCGGGCGGGCGGATCGAGGTCCGTGCGGGCGACACGACCGTCCCCGGGTCACTGGCGGCGTCGCTCGTCGGGGTCGACACCGTGGTCCACGCGGCGGCCATCGTGTCCACGGTCGTCGACCGCGCGACGATGCACGCGGTCAACGTCGTCGGGACCCGTCGCCTGATCGAGGCGGCCCGCGACGCCGGCGTGCGGCGGCTGGTCCACCTCTCGTCGATCGTCGTCCACGGCGCCGACCTGCCGCCGTGGGTGGACGAGGACCATCCCGTGCGGATCACCGGGGACGCCTACGGCGACACGAAGATCGCGGGCGAGCAGGTGGTGCTGGCCGCACACGCGGCCGGCGAGCTCGAGACGGTCGTGCTGCGCCCCGGGGACGTCTACGGGCCCGGTTCCCGACCCTGGGTGGTGCTGCCGCTGACCTACCTCGCCGCCGGGCAGGGGGTCCTGCCCGCCCGCGGACGGGGCCTGCTCGCGCCGGTGCACGTCGACGACGTCGTGGACGCGATCGCACGGGCCGGGCGCGTGCCGCAGGCCGCCGGTCAGGTCCTCCTCGTCACCGCGGGACAGGGGGTGGCCTGCCGCGACTACCTCGGTCGGCTCGGCGCGCTCGTCGGACGCACGCCCCGCTGCCTGCCGACCGCGATCGCCGCGCCGGCGGCTGCCACGCTCGGCGCCGTGTCCCGGGCGCGCGGCCGGCCGAGCGAGCTGTCCCCGGCCTCGACGCGGCTGCTGACCCGGACGGGGACGTTCCGCATCGACCGAGCCCGACGGATCCTGGGCTACGAGCCGCGGGTCGATCTGGCCACCGGGATGGCGGACGTCGCGCGGTGGGCCGAGACGAGCGGGCTGCTCGCGCAGCTGGCCGGGCGGGAGCGCTGATGCGGGCCGTGGTCGCCTCGCTGACCATCCCCCGCTACCTGGCGACGGCGGCGGGCAGCCGTGTCCGTGCCGACGCCGGCTGGCGACGTGGCGGGCTGCTCCGCCTCGTCGAGGACGAGCCGGCACCGGTGCTGCCCGGGCCGGCGTGGGTCCGACTGCGACCGGAACTGGCGGGGATCTGCGGCAGCGACGTCGGTCTGGCGCACGGTCGGATCTCACTGAGTCTGAGCGCGTTCTACACCGCCCGACGGCAGATCCCCGGCCACGAGGTCGTGGCGGTGGTGGACGCCGTCGGGGACGCGGTCACCACCCTCGCCGTCGGGGACCGGGTCGCGCTCGACCCCGTGCTCTCCTGCGTGCACCGCGGCTTCGGCCCGGTCTGCGCCAGCTGCGCCCGCGGACGCACGCACACCTGCGACCGGTTCGACCAGCCCGGCGACAGCGGGTGCGCGGCCCCGAGCCAGGGGTTCGACGCGCGTGTCGGTGGCGGCTTCGGCCAGGTGCTGGTCGCCCACGCCGCTCAGTGCCGACCGGTGGGTGACCTGCCCTCACGCCGGGCGGTGCTCGTGGAGCCCGCCGGTGTCGCGTTGCACGCGGCGCTGCGCTGGGCGCGTGATGGTGACCACGCGGTGGTCATCGGTCCGGGCACGATCGGCTCGCTGGTGATCGCCAGCCTGCGGCGCCTGCATCCCGACCTGCACGTCACCGCCGTGGCACCGGGCACGTTCGGTGCCGCTCGGGCGACGACGGCCGGCGCGCACCGCACGGTCGGCGCCGGGGCCGCGGCGATCGAGGCGATCGCGACGGCGGACGGCTACCGGCTGCTGCACGCCGAGCGGACCCCGCTGCCGATCCTCTCCCCCGGCGTCGACGTGGTGTTCGACAGCGTGGGCTCGCCCGACACGATCGCGCTCGCGACCCACCTGCTGCGCCCCGGGGGCACGCTCGTGCTGATCGGCGCCGCCGGTCGACAGCGGATCGATCTCGCGCTGATCTGGAACCGCGAACTGACGCTGCTCGGCACGGTCAACAGCGGACCGGAGCCGGCGCTCGAGGGCCGCACCGCGACCACCGAGGTCGTCGACTGGCTGCACGACGACGGGTTCCCGGTCGACCACCTCGTCACCCACCTCGTGGGCCTCGACACCTGGCGGGAGGGGTTCGCCGCCGCCAGCGCCGGCCCCAGGATCGGCGCGGGCAAGGTCGTCGTCCGGCCCGACCCCGACGTCGCACTCGTCGGGGACCTCGAGGTCCGCGTGCCACGCGCCGGCGGTCAGGGCCGCGGGACCGCGTCGTAGGCCTTGAAGCGACGATCGAGGTGGTGCTCGGCGAAGGCGCGGGCGTAGGACGCGGCGGTCGCGCGCGCGGCCGGCGCCTCCCGAGCCAGTCCCGGGAGCGCCGACCACTCGCCCCCACGGCTGAACGTCGCGACCGCGTCGATGACCCGCGTGTCGACGGCGCGGGTCCCGGGCGGGGCGCAGTCCGCGCACAGCGCCCCACCGGCCTTGACGCTCAGGAACACGTGGCGACCCGGGGTCCGGCACACCGCACACGCATCGGTGAACACGTGGAACCCCACCACCGAGGCAGCACGCAGCAGGAACGCGTCGACGAACACCGCCGGGTCCCCGGGGCCGGCATCCAGCGCCTGCAGACCGGCGCGCAGCAGCAGGAACAGCGCGTTGTCACGCTCCCCCTCCTGCGCGACCGCGTCGGTGAGCTCCGTCATGACGGCCGCGGCCGCCGAGGTCGCGTAGTCGGCCCGGATCGCGGCGTGGGGGGCGAGCAGCTCCGCCTGGTTCACGATGTCGAGGTTGCGTCCCTCGTAGAGCTGCAGGTCGACGTGGCTGTAGGGCTCGAGGCGCCCCCCGAACCGGCTCCCGGGGCGTCGCACCCCCTTGGCGACCGCGCGGACCTTGCCGCGCCCCTGGGTCAGCAGGTGCACGATGCGGTCGGTCTCGCCGAGCTTGTAGGTCCGCAGCACGATGCCCTGGTCGCGGTAGGTCCCCATCAGCAGGCCGAGCCGTCACGTACGTCGCCCGTGTCACCGTCGAGCTGGCGGTGGAACAGTGCCACGGCCGGCGCCGGCCGGTAGCCGGCCCGCGCCCAGAACCGCTGCCCCGCGACGTTGTCGGCGAAGGTCAGCAGGTTGACCCGACGGCAGCCGAGCGCGTGCAACCTCGACTCCACCTCGGTGACCAGCGCCCGCCCCACGCCCCGCCCACGGGCCTCGGGGTGCACGGCGAGCCGCTGGATCCAGCCGCGACGCCCGTCGAAGGTGCCGATGACCACGCCGACGAGGACGTCGTCCTCCCGCGCGGCGACGACGAGCCGCTCGTCGCGCCCGAGCAGTACCTCGAGCTCGTCACGCGGGACGGGCGCGACGTGCTCGGTCGCGGCCCACAGGGCGAGGGCCGCGTCCACGTCGGCGGCGGCGAGATCGGCGAGGCGCATGCGGGCAGTTGTACCGCCTCAGAGCAGCGGCCACGGGTAGGGGACGTCGCCCACGGGTTCGGGCAGGACCTCGAGCTGCGTCGCGCGCTCGACGCGGGTGGCGAACACGGCCACCTCGGCGTCGCTGAGCAGGTCCCGGCACCGGTCACCGAAGGCGCCGTCCAGCGACGTGCGCAGCCGTGCGAGGTCCGCGCGCAACGCATCGGGCACCGGGGTCCCGGCGAGGTCCCACGCGACCGTGCGCAGCTTGTCCACGACGTTGAACGACACCCCGTGGTCCACCAGGTGCAGGCGCGGGGTGCGCGCGGGCTCGTCAGCGAACGGCTCGACCAGCACGTGCCCACCCTTGCGGTCCGCGTTGTCGATCGCGAGGTCGAACAGGACCATCGCGACCAGCTGCGCCCGGAGCGCGTCGTCGTCGCGTTCGACCACGGTGAAGTAGTGCTGCTCCGGGTCGTGGGGCACGAACCGCTGCACGCTGCCGACGCCGAAGGGCCCCTCGTCACGCAGCACCGTCGTCGGCACGAGGTCCCACCCGAGCGCGGCGGACACCTCGGCGGCGGCGACCTCACGACGGTGCAACGTGCCCTGCGGGAAATCCCACAGCGGACGCTCCCCGCGGCGCGGCTTGTAGACCACCAGGTCGTCGGGGTCCAGATCCTCGAGCCCGGGCGCGTGGCCCAGGTCCGCAGTGATGGTGTCGAGGTCGCGGGGGTCCCGGTCGGTCAGGCGCGCCAGCAGGGTGGCGTTGGAGGCGTCCGCGAACCGACCGACGACCTCCATCGGGGCGCTGCGCAGGCGGTCCGCCTGCTCGAGGCGCGGGGCGTCGGTCACCGCGACAGGCGCCCGTGGCCGTTGGTGGAGGGGCAGACGTGGGTGCCGTCTGCATCGGTCGGACGGCCGCACAGCTCACAGCGTGGGCGACCCTGACCGATGACCTCGCTGGCGTGCGCCGCGAGCCGACGTGCGGGATCGAGCTCGAACCAGATCCGGGCCTGGCGTGGCTCCCCGGCGTCCTCGGCGACGAGCTCCGCGAGGTCGAGCACGAACCGGGAGCTCTCCGGGTCGAGCCCGAGCGAGAGCTCCCCGACCCGCCAGGCCGGCTCGACGGGCGGACGCAACGCCATCGCATCCCGGTCCCAGTCGGTCGCCGGCGCATCGTCGACGCGGGTGAGCAGCTGCGCGAGCAACTCACCGAGACCCTCGACCTGGACCTTCTCCACCTGCCAGCTGACCAGCTGGCTGGTGTCCTCCGCCTGCAGGAAGAAGGTGCGGTCGCCCGGTACCCCCAGGAAGCCGGCGGTGACGTGGTGCGGATCCTGCAGCTCGAGCTCCATCACGCGCGTCCCTCCGACGCGGGGAGCGGGCCGGTGTCGTTGAGGCGCAGCAGCATCGGGTGACCCCGTTCCGGGAGGTGGAGCACGCTGATCGAGGCCGGCGCGATCATCAACCGCTGGAAGGTGTCCAGCGGCATCCCGACGTGGTGGGCGATGACGGCCTTGATCACGTCCGCGTGGCTGACCGCCACGATGGTCTCCCCGCGGTGCTCGACGGCGAGTTCCTCGGTCGTGTCGACCGCCCGGGCCTGGGCCGCACGGATCGACTCCCCGCCGGGGAAGTGCATCCGCGAGGGCGTCTGTTGGACGACCGTCCAGTCCTTGCGCCGTCGCAACTGCCCGAGCGGCTTGTCCGTCCACTCGCCGTAGTCGACCTCCCCGAGCCCCCGGCGGGTGCGCACGCGCAGGCCGTGCGGCCGGGCGACGATCCGGGCGGTGTCCTGGGTGCGCTCCAACGGCGAGGCGTAGACGGCCACGACGGCCTGGTCGGCGAGGCGTTCGGCCGCTGACTCGGCCTGCACGATCCCCGCCTCGTCGAGGTGGACCTTGGGGGTCCAGCCACCGAGACGTTTGCCCGTCGCTGCGGTGGTGGCGTGCCGGACGAGGATGAGGGTGGTCACGGACGCTCCACGGTCGGGACCCGGGTCTCGCGCCCGGCCAACCTAGCGTTCGGGGCGCCGAGCTCGGCGTGTCGGTCGGGAGGCGATGCCGCCGCGCGGCGCGCGATGTCCCACCGCAGACCGACGACGCTCCGGCCCGGTGCCATGCGGAGTTCGGCTGCATCGGTCCCGGCCCGGATCAGCCGCCAGCCCCGCCCCTCCGGGCCCGTCCAGGCCCCAGCGAGCGCGCGGTCGGCGATCTCGACCACGCACCGCCCGGCCCCGCGGCGGATCGTGACCGCGACCGGCACGTCCTCGTCACCCCGATGCCCGTGGACGACCGCGTTGACCAGCGCCTCGTGGACGGCCAGGTGGGCCGCCGCCCACCGACGCCCACCCGGGTCGCCGACACCCCTGGCACGACGCAGGATCGCCTCGGCCTCCGCCCGTGCCCGGGCCAGTGGCACGGGAGCGGACCGCCGGATCACCTCGACCGCCCCTCGTCTCACCGCCGCAGGCGACGGTCCAGCGCCGCCGCGGCGACGATCGTGATGGCATCGGTGATCAGGCCCCGGTCGATCTCGTCGAGCAGCGCGTCGAGGGAGACCGTCCGACGCTCGAGGACCTCGGTCGGATCGGGCGACGTCGGGACGGGCGTCAGGTCGCGGGCCAGGTAGATCGTCGCCCGCTCGTCGGTGACGGAGTTCGACAGCGCCAGATCCTCGACGAGCACCGACCACGTGGCGGCGGCGTAGCCGGCCTCCTCGGCGAGTTCGCGCACCGCCGCCTCGGCGGGTGCCTCCCCGGCGTCGGTCCCCCCCTCCACGATCTCCCACGAGTAGGCCTCGAGCGTGTAGCGCCACTGCCCGATCAGCACGACCTCGTCCGCGTCGGTCAGCGCCACCACCCCCACGGCGTGGGACGTCGAGACCACCCCGTAGATCCCCGGGGAGCCATCCGGGCGGACGACCTGATCCTCGCGCACCGTGATCCACGGGTTGCGGTAGACCTCGCGGGTGGCGGTCGTCCGCCACGGGCTGACGCGCGCAACGCGCACGTCTGCGCCGACGGGTGTGCGCGGGTCAGACGACCCAGGGCCGGGGGACTCGGGGGCGGGCTCGGACACGCTCGTGGCCTCGCGGTGCTCGGCGGATGGAGAGGGGACGCGCAGGGACCTTACGCCCCGGCGCGGGTAGCGTGCCCGCGTCCGCACCCCCGACGGCGTCACCCTCCCGCCCCGAGGTCACCGTGCCCGAATCGCGCACCCCGCCACCGACGCTCGATCGTCGGACGCTGCTGCTGGGCTCCATCGCCGGCATGGGCGCGATGATCGCGCTGCCGATGACCGCGATCGCCCCCCGGGCGGCCATCGTGCTGGTCTTCTCGCTCCCGCTGCTGTTGGCCGTCATCGCCCGTGGCACGGGACGCAACGGGCTGATGATCGGCGCGTTCGTGCTGCTGCTCGCGCTGTCGTTGACCTTCCTGGACGTACCCGGGACCGCGCTCATCGCCACGATCGTGGTGCTGATCGGACCCATCGTGGCCGTGATCCTCGTGGGCGCCCCGTTGCGGCAGGTCGACGTGATCGCGGCCGCGGGGTTCCTGGGTGCCGGGACGATCGCGATCATCGCGGGGTTCGCGGCCGCCGAACTCGACGGTGCCGCCGCCCTGGTCGTCGGGGTGGGGCTCGCCGGGATCGCGGTGGTGCTGTACCGCATCGGGCGGCGCTGAGCCGGTCGGCTGCCGACCACACGGCTGCTCGGGCGGTCGGTCGACCGACCCGTGTACTGGCACGTGTTGGCCAGACGTCCTAGGCTCGTCGCCAACGACGGCCGTTCGTGGGCCGACGACACATATGCCGGGTGTCTGTGGCACCTGTGCGACGCCACCCATCGGTGGCCCCCGCGGACGGTTGACCGACCCAGGGAGGTCACCCTTATGTCCACAGTCCTGGAGCGCGCGCGCTCCCACATCCATCCGGTGGTGTTCCCCGTCGCCGCAGGCGCGATCATCGCCTTCGTGATCTTCGGCTCGGTGTTCAGCCGGGAGAACGAGGACGGGGAGATCGTCGGGCTCGCGCCCGAACTCCTCCAAGGCTCCCGCGAGTGGATCACCGGCAACCTGAGCTGGTTCTTCATCGCCTCGGTCGCCATCTTCATCATCTTCCTCGCCTACCTGGTGCTCGGCCAGCACGCGAAGGTGAAGCTCGGTCCGGACGACTCCACACCGGACTACAGCTACCTCACCTGGTTCGCGATGCTGTTCAGCGCCGGCATGGGGATCGGGCTGGTCTTCTGGGGGGTCGCGGAGCCGATCTACCACCTGATCGACGCACCGCGGTTCGACTTCGAGGGCCAGCCGACCGAAGCCGCCCGTGACGCGATGGTGCTGACCTTCCACCACTGGGGCCTCGGCGCCTGGTCGGTCTACGCCGTGCTCGGGCTGTCGCTCGCCTACTTCGGGTTCCGCCACGACCTGCCGTTCACGATCCGTACCGCGCTCTACCCCCTGATCGGTGATCGGATCAAGGGGTTCTGGGGCAACCTCGTCGACATCCTCGCCATCTTCGGCACGATGTTCGGGATCGCGACCTCTCTGGGACTCGGGGTCGCCCAGGTCAACGCCGGCCTCAACTCGGCGTTCGACATCCCCATCGGCACCGGGGTCCAGATCGGGTTGATCGCCATCATCACCGCGGCCGCGACCGTGTCCGTGGTCAGCGGCCTCGACAAGGGCATCCGCCGGCTGTCGGAGATCAACATCTCCCTGGCCGCCATCCTGCTGGTCTTCGTCCTCGCCGTCGGCCCGACGGTGCTGCTGCTCGGCGCCTACGCGGAGAACACCTTCAACTACGTCGGTGAGTTCATCGGCGTGCTCGGGTGGGCCGGCAGCTACGAGGGCGCGGAATGGCTCAGCGGTTGGACCATCTTCTACTGGGCGTGGTGGATCTCCTGGGCACCCTTCGTGGGGACCTTCATCGCCCGCATCTCCCGTGGCCGCACGATCCGGGAGTTCATCCTGGGCGTGCTGCTGGTGCCCTCGCTGGTCTCGTTCCTCTGGTTCACCGTCATGGGGAACACCGCCATCCAGCTGCAGACCAACGAGGTCGCCGACATCTACGGCGCCATCGAGGACGCGGGCTTCGACGAGTCCGTCGCCACGTTCGCGATGCTCGAGGCGCTGCCCTTCCCGCTGATCACGACGATCATCACCATCTTCGTGGTGACGGTGTTCTTCGTGACCTCGTCGGACTCGGGTTCGTTCGTCATCGACATGATCGCCTCCGGTGGTGACCTGAACCCGCCGGTCGGTATGCGTGTCTTCTGGGCCCTGACCGAGGGTGCGGTCGCCGCGGTGCTGCTGCTCGCTGGCGGGCTCAGCGCCCTGCAGGCGGCAGCCATCGCGACCGGGTTGCCGTTCACCATGGTCCTGCTGGTGGTGATGGTCGGTCTCTGGAAGGGGCTCCGCTCGGAGATCCCGGGGGTGACGCTCAAGGACGTCGCCGCAGCACCGCTGTTCGACTCCCCGCAGCCACCCGAGGTCCGGACCGCCGAGCCGCAGAAGCGCGGTGCGGGCTCCGGGACCCCGCCCCCCGGCGACGCCTGACACCCGGCGCACACCAGTGGGTGGGCCCCCCGGTCGGTCACCGCGACCGATCGGGGACCCGCCCGACGCAGCATCACAGCGGAGGAAGGACCAACCATGAACCGCATCATCGTCGGCGTGGACACCTCGGACGCCTCGGTCGAGGCCGTCCGGCGTGCGGCCGAGGAAGCCAAGCTGCGCGACGCGACCCTGGAGGTCGTCTACGCGTTCCACCCCCCGGAGCAGGTGACGGCCTTCCCCGTGCCGCCCGGGAAGGGCAAGGACCGCCCGGATGAGCTCGAAGCGGTCCGCGCCGAGTACCGCAAGAAGCTCGACCAGTGGCTCGACGCGATCGACGTCGATCTCGACGGGTTGGACGTGGAGACGTTGGTCGTCGCCGACAAGCGCCCCTCGCGGGCGCTGGTCGAGCGCTCGGCCCGGGCCGACCTCGTCGTGGTCGGTCACCGCGGCCGCGGTGGCTTCGGCGGGTTGAAGCTGGGCTCGGTGTCCGAGCAGGTCACCCGGCACGCCCACGCTCCCGTCCTCGTCATCCGTCCGAACACCGACGGGAAGTGACACCTCGCGTCGAGCCGGGGTAGGCGGCGGGCCGCCCCCCACCCCCCCGCCCGGTGGGCGCCTGCGACCCCCCCCCCCCCCCGCGGGGCGG
>JAFIEQ010000117.1 GCA_020832455.1 Nitriliruptoraceae bacterium | reverse complement strand
GCCGGCACGTTCGGCGCGGCCCCGGTCGAGGCCTAGGTCACCTACCGAGGGCACGCCGACCCACCCGAGCGCGCCCGGGGGGGCCGGGTCGACCGCGGCGGCGTGGCCCGGCGCGAGCAGACCGCTCAGCGCGGCGAGGGCGACCATCGGTGCCGCCCGGCGCGCCCACGGGTGCCCACGGGGCGCCGCACGCGGCGGCGTGACCTGCGGGCTCGACATGGCGCACCTCGACCGGCGGCCGGGTCGACGTCACGTGGGGAGGCACGGTGACGGACGCGGCAGCGAGGGACACCGGATGGCGTCCTGTGCTCTCCATCGGCCGGAACCCGCCCGGACTGGAGCGTTGAGGGGTGACGCCGACCCTGACCGCACGCTCGATCAGCGGGAGCGGCATCGCCCAGTACTGGACAACGCCAAGTACTGGGCGTAGGGTGACCACATGACCACCGCACACGATGTCCAGATGCTCAAGGGCGCGCTGCGCCTCGCGCTGTTGCGGCTGCTCGCCGAGCGGGAGTCCTACGGCTACGAGCTGGTCCTGCGGCTCCACGACCTCGGCCTCGTGGACGTCGCCGAAGGCTCGGTCTACCCCGCGATCACCCGGCTCGAGCGCGACGGTCTCGCCTCCAGCCGCCTGGTGCCGTCGTCCTCCGGCCCCGCCCGCAAGTACTACCACCTCACCGAGGCCGGAACGGTCGCGCTGCGGGACGCGACGGCCGCGTGGCACCACCTGGTCGACGCGCTGGCCCCGCTGCTGGCGCGCGAGATCCCCGCCGAACCGGCCCCGCCCGGCACGACTCCCACCGACGACACCCCACCAGCACACGAGGCGGTCCCCTCATGAGTCCCGCAGCCGACCAGTCCGGCACGACGCCCGGCACGACAGCCAGCACGATGCCCGACACCCCCGGGCTGCGGGACCGCCTGCGTGCCCGCTGGTTCGTCTGGCGGGTCGACGCGTCCCTCGACGGCCGGATGCCCCGGCGCCGACGACGCGAGATCCGCCGTGAGTTGCGCGCGAACCTGGCCGCATCGGCCCAGGACCACGGCATGCGCGGGGCGATCGAGCGCCTCGGCCATCCCACGACGCTCGCCCGGGGCTACGTCGAGGGCACCGATCAGCGCGTGCGGTGGCGCACCGGCGTGCTGGCTGCGCTCGGGACCTTCACCGTGCTGTACCTGCTGACGCTGTTCTTCCTCGTCGCGTTCTCCCTCGGGGCGACGGAGGTCGCCGGCAGCGAGGTCAGCTTCAGCTACGCCTACGAGGTCGCGCCGGGGTGGGGCCCGCTGGTCGGCGCCGGTGAGCAGACCAGCTTCGAGGTGCTGCTGCTGTCGCCGTTCCACCTGATCCTGATCGCGCTCGCCTGGGTGTTGGGGGCACGGATCTGGCGGTGGCGACCCGCGGCGCGTTGAGCGACCGGCCGGCGCGTCGACCGACCGGCAGACGCCGCACCAGGTCACGGACCGACCGGCTCAGCCCGCGGAGGTGAGGTGGTCCTCGGGCCCGAGGTCGAACCCGCCGTCCTCGACGTAGCCGCGCAGCCGCTGCGCGTGCTCGGGGTGGCGCAACTTGGCCAGCACGGTGCGCTCGATCTGGCGGATCCGCTCCCGGGTCACGCCGTAGAGCGCACCGATCTCCTCCAGGGTGCAGGGCTCGCGGCCACCGAGGCCGTAGCGCAGCTCCATCACGCCCCGCTCCCGCTCGTGCAGCTGTGCGAGGGTGTTGCGCAGCTCCTGGCGGGCTAGCTGGGTGGCGGCGCAGCGTTCGGGATCGGGCGCGTCGTCGTCGCGGACGAGCTCGCCCAGCGTCAGATCGCCGTCCTCGCCGACGGTGCGGTCCAACGAGGTCACCTCGCGGCCCGCCAGGCGCAGCTCCCGGAGCCGGTCCACGGACAGGCCGAGCGTCTCGGCCACCTCGTCGTCGGTGGCGTCCCGGCCGAGCACCTGCAGCAGCTCGAACTCCGTGCGGCGCACCTTGGCGACCAGCTCGTGGACGTGGACGGGGAGGCGGACCGCACGGGCCTTGTTCGCCGTGCCGCGGGTCAGCGCCTGCCGGATCCACCACGTGGCGTAGGTCGAGAACTTGTAGCCCTTGGTGTGGTCGAACTTCTCCACCCCGCGCATCAGGCCGAGGTTGCCCTCCTGCACCAGCTCGAGCAGCGACAGGCCGCGGCCGAGGAACCGGCGGGCGATGGAGACCACCAGCCGCAGGTTGGCCGTGACCAGGCGTTCCTGCGCCCGCTGCCCGTCGGTGACCATGCGCTTGAGCTTCGCCCGATCGCCGGCGGCCAGCTTGACGTCGCCGCCGAGGATGGCCGTCGCCGCGAGCCCGGCCTGGAACCGCTTGGCGAGGTCGACCTCCTCCTCGGCGGTGAGCAGGTCGACGCGTCCGATCGCGTTGAGGTACTGGCGCACGCCATCGGTGGTCGACGGGGTGACGGTGATGTCCGGCGGACCCTGCTCGTCGGCGAGGTCGTCGACGACCTCCAGCCCACGGTCCCGCGCGGCGGTCGCCACCTCGTCCGGCCAGCCCTTGGGATCCTCGACCGGGTCGTAGAGGTCGTGGATCTCCGTGAGCAGCACGTAGCCGCGGTCGTCGGCACGATCCAGCAGGTCACGCAGGCCGTCGTGCTGGACCGTCGTGTCACTCGCCACGCATGACCTCCGTCATCCCCGTCGCCGATCCGCCGGGTTGAGCCCCCGGCGGCCTCCCTCGGCCACATCCGCGAACGGTCACCGTATCGCCCACTGCCCGTGACCGCCGCACTTCACGGACCCGGACGGGCGGATCACGCCGGTCCGGCGACCACGCGCTCGAAGCGGCGCAGCGTGATGTCGATCACCTGGTCGTGCCCCCACACCAACAGCGGGCGCGCGAAGCGGGCCGCGGAACGCATCGCCGGCTTGCGCATCTCCACGTCCCAGCGGATCGCGAGCTCCGTGCCCTGCCCGACGGGGAACAGCTCCAGTTCCGCGGGACCGGCGAGATCCTCGGCCAGCGTCGCGCGGATCGACTGGCCGGCGACCACCTCGTCGAGCTGGATCGTCACCCGGAAACGGTAGGGGATCGGGGGCACGACGAGACCCGACAGAGCCCCACCGGAGATCAGCCCCGCACCGCCGTCATCGAAGTCGCGCAGCCAGCGCCACCAGTGGGGGAAGCGCTCCGTGCGGGACATGAAGTCCCACACCACCTCGGGCGGTTGCGCGAAGCGGGTGCGCTGATCGAGGTGCAGCACGTGCATGGGATCGACATCGGTCATACCCCGACCTCGTCCACGGTGAGCTCCAACCAGGTGTCCTCTGCCTCGCTGAGCTCGGCCTCGAGCGCGTGCAACCGCCGCTGCAGGTCGAGCAGTTCCTCGGGGTCCTTCGCGGCCTCGATCATCGCCTCGTGCAACCGGGCGCGGTCCCGGGTGAGTCGCTCGATGCGCTGCTCCAGCGAGCGGGCCTGCTTGCGGGCCGCCTGCCGGGCGGCGTTGTCCCGCGCGCTCGGCGACCGCGTCGGGGTGACGGTCGTCGCGGCCACCAGAGCCTGCAGTTGCGCGGCGCGCGCGTCGCGGTAGGAGGCGACGTCGAGGTACTCGGTCAACCGGCCGTCCTCGACCGCGATGGTGCGATCGGTCAGGCGGTCGAGCAGGAAGCGGTCGTGGCTGGCCACCACGATCGTGCCGGTGAAGCCGTCGAGGTGGTCCTCGAGCACCGCCAGGGTGTCCAGGTCGAGGTCGTTGGTCGGCTCGTCGAGCAGCAGCACGTTCGGGGCGGCCACCAGCAGGTGCAGCAGCTTGAGCCGCCGCCGTTCGCCCCCGGACAGCAGGGAGACCGGGGTGCGCTGCTGGCGCGAGTCGAAGCCGAAGCGTTCGGCGAGCCGGTGCGCGGGCAGGGTCTGGCCGTTGGCCAGCGGCACGTGCGGCGCGATCGCCAGGATCGTGTCCAACGCGGTGATCGACGCATCCGGTGGCACGGTGTCCTGCTGCTCGTAGACCCCGAGCTGCACGGTCACCCCGCGCTTGATCGTCCCGGCGTCGGCCGGCAGCGTCCCCGCGATGACGTGGAGCAACGTGGACTTGCCGGCGCCGTTGGGCCCCACGATGCCGAGCCGCTCCCCGGGGCCGATCCCGAGGGACACGCGATCGAGCACCTGGTGCTCGCCGCGGCGGATGGACACCTCGGCGAGGTCGATCACGTCGTCGCCGAGCCGCGTGCGGCCGGTCCCGAGCTCGAGCGGCATGGACTCGGCGTCCCCGCTGGCCGCCTCGCGCAGCGCCTCGACCTGCTCGATGCGGAACCGGGGCTTGGAGGTGCGGGCCTTGGGCTGCCGGCGCAGCCAGGCGACCTCCTTGGTCAACAAGCCCCGGGCACGGGTCGCGACCCGCTCACGGGTGGCGGCCCGCTCCGCGCGCGCCTCGAGCAGCGAGGAGTAGGAGCCCTCGTGCCAGCGCACTTCGGCCGGCTCGCCGGGCGCCACCGGGGCCAGGTCGATCATCCGGTTGGCGACCCGCTCCAGCACGTAGCGGTCGTGGGTCACGATCACGAGCCCCGTGGCGCGCCGGGCGAGCTCCGCCTCCAACCAGTCGATCGTGTCGACGTCGAGGTGGTTGGTCGGCTCGTCGAGCACCAGCAGGTCGCTCGGCGCGAGCAGGGTCCGTGCCAGGGCCACCCGGCGCCGTTGCCCGCCCGAGGCGGCATCGACGCGCATCCGTGGGTCGACGTTCAGGCGCTCGAGCAGCGCATCCGCCTCGTGGGGTCCCGCCATCGGGTCGCCCTCGAGGACCACCTCCTGCGCCGAGGCAGCAGGCAGGTCGGGTTCCTGCGGGAGCCAGCCGACACGCAGGTTCGTGCGGGTGACGACCTGCCCGCCGTCCGGGGCCCGGTCCTGCGCGATGATCCGCAGCAGGGTGGTCTTGCCGGAGCCGTTGGGCCCGACGAGCCCGACCCGGTCGGTCGAGGACAGGCCGAAGGACGCCTCCGAGAAGAGGGTGCGGCCCTCGACCTCGGCGCGGACACGGTCGACGCTTAGCAGGTGCATGACGCGGCAGCGTACGGGGCGTTGGTCGGTAGCCTCGGCGCGTCGGTGTACGAGCTGTCGTGTGCCGCCTCTCCCCGGTCGAGGTCCCCCGTGCTCAGCTGTTCCGATGTCGCCGTCTCGCTCGGCGGGAGGACGCTGTTCTCCGGGGTCACCCTGCGCTTCCCGCCGGGTCGGTGCACCGCCCTGGTCGGGGGCAACGGCGCGGGCAAGACCACGCTGATGCACACGCTGGTGGGCCTGCGCGATCCCGACGAGGGCACGGTCGTGCGGCCGAAGGACCTGCGGATCGGCTGGCTGCCCCAGGACGTCGTGGACGCGGTGGGGGAGTCCGCCACCGTGTTGGAGCACGTCCTGGAGGGCGCCGAGCACCTGCAGCAGATGGAGACCCGGCTGCGTGAGCTCGAGTTGCGCATGGGCGAGGTGGAGGGCGACGAGCAGACCAAGCTGCTCAACACCTACGCGACGCTGCAGGACCGCTTCACCCAGCAGGGCGGCTACGAGCTCGAGGCGGAGGCGCACCGGGTGCTGGCGGGACTCGGGTTCGCGCCGCAGGACGCGGATCGGCCGACCGCGGAGCTCTCCGGCGGCTGGCGGGTCCGGGTCGCGCTCGCGCGGCTGCTGCTCGCCAAGCCCGATCTGCTCGTGCTCGACGAGCCGACGAACCACCTCGACCTGGAGACGATCGCCTGGCTGGAGACCACCCTGCGGGACCTGCCCGGTGGCCTGCTGCTGGTCAGCCACGACCGGGACTTCATCGACGCGACCGCGGACACGATCGTGGAGCTCGCGGCCGGGACGACCACGGAGTACGAGGTCCGCTCCGGCACCCTGGCCGCGGAGCTCGGTGGGTTCGAGTCGTTCGTCGTCCAGCGTGAGGAGCGGCTCGCCGGCCTGCGCGCCGCGAAGGCGCAGCAGGACCGGGTGCTCGCCCAGCAGGAACGCTTCGTCGAGCGGTTCCGCTACAAGGCCTCGAAGGCCAAGCAGGTCCAGTCACGCATCAAGCAGCTGGACAAGGTCCAGCGCATCGAGATCCCCGACCACAAGCAGCTGGTCGCGCGCTTCGCGTTCCCGGAGCCGGCGCGTTCCGGTCGGGTGGTCGCCCAGGTGGCCGGGCTGACCGTGCGCTACGGCGAGCTGACGGTCCTCGAGGACGTCGACCTGGTGATCGAGCGCGGCCGGAAGGTGGCGTTGATCGGCCCCAACGGGGCGGGCAAGACCACGTTGCTGCGCTCGCTGGTCGGCCAGGTCCCCATCGCGGCGGGGGAGATCACCCTCGGTGCCAACGTCGAGGTGGCGGTCGTCGACCAGCACCAGGCGGAGGCCATGGACCTCGAGCGCACCGTGCTCGAGGAGTTCCGTACCGCGCTGGGCGAACGCCACCGGGCGATGAACCACCGCTCCATGCTGGGGGCGTTCGGGTTCCCCGGCGACCTCGCCGACCGCAAGGTCCTGGAGCTCTCGGGCGGTGAGCGCACCCGCCTGGGGCTGGCCAAGGTCATGGCCGCACCGGTGAACCTGCTGCTGCTCGACGAGCCGACCAACCACCTCGATCTGGCCTCGCGTGACGTGCTCGAGGACGCCGTGCAGGCCTACCCCGGCACGGTCCTGCTGATCACCCACGACCGGCACGTGATCCGCTCCACCGCGGACCTCATCGTCGAGGTCGGCGACGGTGGCGTGGAGGTCTTCGACGGCACCTACGAGGAGCTGCTGGAGCGGCGCGGGCCCGATCCGGCCGTCGCCGCCCGGGGCACCAAGGGCCGCTCACCGACCACCTCGGCCGGGACGGGCGCCCCGCCGGTCGATCGGCGGTCGGGTCGCCGCGACAACGCTGCGGACCAACGCCGGGACGCCGCCTCCAAGCGGCGCGATGCGGAGCAGCGCAACGCCCGCCACCAGGCCACCAAGGAGCTCAAGCAGCAGGTGCGCACCCTGGAGAAGGAGCTCGCCAGCGTGGAGGCGACGGTCGCGGCCCTGACCCGTCAGCTCGCCGATCCCGCGGTCTACGAGGACGCCACGAAGGTCAAGGGCCTGGTCGCCGACCACGCGCAGGCCAAGGACCGGGCCGCGACGCTGTTCGAGCGGTGGGAGCGGGTCCAGCTCGACCTCGAAGCCGCCGAGGCGTCCGTCGACGCCGGCTGAACCCCAGGCGATGTGCCCCGTCGCTCTCGGGTGTCGCCCTCACCCGACGCCCGGGAGCAGTGACAGCACCTGCTCGATGGCGTTCCGCACGGCGTTGCGCTCGGTGAAGACGGCGATCGCGAGGAAGGCGCCGAGGTAGAGCGTCGTTCGGCGGCGCCCGGTGAGCGACGTGGCCATGAGGCCCATGCTCACCAGCAGCCAACCGAAGCCGCTGACGGGCGCCACGGGGTAGGTCACCAACACGAAGGCGACGAGCGCCGCATCACGCAGCCACCTCCAGCGACTGGTCAGCGGGGCGAGGTAGAGCGCGGCGATCGCGCCCTCGACGGCGATGGTCGCCCAGGCGAGCAACTCGGCGACCCGCCACACGCCTGGTGCGATGGGCAGCGCGGCGTCAGCGCCGGGTTCCAGTTGCCGGAGTTCGGCAGCCAGGGTCGGTACCACTGTGCCGTCCTGCAGGCCGAGTGCGACGAGGACGTTCGCGATCCGTGGGTCGCTGACGGTCAAGTAGGCGAAGAACTCACCGCTGCGGAAGTCCGGCGTGCCGAGCTTCCAGAGGGTCGCGAACAGGAACGTGAGACCGAGCAACAGTCGCGCGGATCGGCGCAACTGTTCGTCGGGTTCGGCCGCCAGTCGGGTGATCGCGATGGCGACGATCCAGTAGAGGAGCAGGAAGTGGTGGTTGTCCCAGGCCAACCACGACATCCGGAGTAGACCGAGCGGGAAGGTGGCGGCAACGGCCATCCAGAACCAGGTCCGGTGCAGTAGATCCCTCGCGACGAGCCCGGTGACCGCCAGAAGCGTCGTCGGGACGGTGGCAGGGGACCCGAGCAGGAGCAGCAGAAGCAGGAGTGTGGCGCTCAGGGTGAAGCGCTCCTCCCATGGCCGGAGCTCGTTCGGATCGCTGGACCAGAACAGCTCGCCGATCCGTCGATGACGAGCCTCGGTCGGTGTGGGTCCGGCGGGCGTGTCCGGGGTGGGCGTCGACGTGGCCATCACGCGGGCGACTCGAGGCGGCGGTGCGCGATGGGCTCGAAGCGCAGCCGCTGATCAGCTCGGTCGGGCACCGGTCGGTACACGGTGACCTCGACCGCCTGCACCTCGAGCTGGGGCGACGCCGAGCTCGGATCCGACGTCGCGGCCCCCTGTTCGTCCAGGTACCAGGCCGACCGCTCTGCCAGCTCAGCGATGCGATCGAGTCGGTCGTCCGTCGGCAGGGTGAGCGTTCCGCTGACGAAGCGCCCGGTGCCTTGCGGTGCGACGCCGACGAGCTCGGCGGGAGTCAGGGGGAACGCACCCTCCTCCGTGACGAGCCGAACGTCGAGGACACGGTTCGCGTTGGCGTCGACGGTGGAGAACATCCCGAAGCCGCCGCCCTTCCACTGGCTCAGGTCGTGCTGGGTGACACCCCACACCTGCAACACGGCGACCAGGACCAGCGCCAACGGCGCCACGAGACCCGTGAACCTGCCGATGGCGCCCACGTCCGCCCCCAGTCGTGATGTGCTGAGGACGCTAGTCGAGGTACTGGGCGGGAGCGACCGGGCCGGAGGTCTGCCGCCCGGATCGGGAGCCAGGGGACGTGTGACCGTCGTGTCCGGCCACGGCCTGTAGCGTTCGCCGCGCAACGAACTGCCCAGGAGGGCCCGCCGTGACCATCCCGTCCTCGACGCAACCGACCGCGTCCTACTCGATCACGATCCGGCTCTTCGTCGATGCGGACGACCCGCTGGCCATCGGACGGATCACGACCGCGATCGGTGACGCGGGCGGCGCGGTCAGCGGGATGGACTTCGTCGAGACCGCCGGGGACCGTCTCACCCTGGACGTCACCGCGAACGCCGGCGACGTCGACCACGCCCAGCGCATCGCCGACGCGGTCGACACGTTGGACACGGTGGTCGTGCACCGGGTCAGCGACCGCACCTACCTGACCCACCTCAAGGGCAAGCTCGAGGTCCGGGCCACGGTGCCGCTCAAGACCCGTGACGACCTGTCCCTGGCCTACACCCCCGGGGTGGCGCGGGTCTGCCGCACGCTGGCCGAGCGGCCCGAGGACGCCCGCACCCTGACCATCAAGGGCAATGCGGTCGCGATCGTGACCGACGGGTCCGCGGTGCTCGGGCTGGGCGACATCGGTGCGACCGCGTCGATCCCGGTGATGGAGGGCAAGGCGGCGCTGTTCAAGCGCTTCGCCGGCATCGACGCCTGGCCGGTCTGCCTCGACACCACGGACGTCGACGAGATCGTGCGGACCGTGATCGCGCTCGCGCCGGTCTACGGCGGGATCAACCTGGAGGACATCGCCGCGCCCCGCTGCTTCGAGGTCGAACGACGGCTGCGCGAGGCGCTGGACATCCCGGTCTTCCACGACGACCAGCACGGCACCGCCATCGTGGTGCTCGCCGCGCTGATCAACGCCTTGCGGGTCGTGGGCAAGGAGCTCGGCGAGGTCCGCGTCGCGATGTCCGGTGCCGGGGCGGCGGGGGTCGCGATCGCCAACCTGCTGCTGCGGGAGGGGGTCGGCGACCTGGTGCTCTCCGACATCCACGGCGTGCTCAGCGCCGACGAGCCGCGTGGGGTGCCGGTGCTCGACGAACTCGCCCAGCGCACCAACCACGGCCGGATGCGGGGCACGCTGCACGACGCGATCCGTGGCGCGGACGTCTTCATCGGTGTGAGCGCCCCGAACCTGCTGAGCGTCGACGACCTGACCACGATGGCCGAGGACCGCATCGTGTTCGCGCTGGCGAACCCCGACCCGGAGGTCGATCCCTACCGCGCCCGGGAGGTCGCGGCCGTGGTGGCAACGGGCCGGAGCGATCTGCCGAACCAGATCAACAACGTCCTGGCCTTCCCCGGGGTCTTCCGCGGGGCGCTGGATGCCAAGGCCCGGCACATCACCGAGGGCATGAAGGCCGCAGCGGCCCGCGCCCTGGCGGCGGTCGTGACCGACGAGGAGCTGCGGGCGAACTACATCGTGCCCAGCGTGTTCAACGACCGGGTGGTGCGTGCCGTGGCGGACGCGGTCGTCGACGAGGTCGAGGGGGAGCGCGCCGAGGGCGACGAGGTCTGATCGACCCCGCCGCCCACCGACCTCGACCCGGTGGGCCTCGCCGGGCTCAGTCCGATCGGCTCGCCAGACTCAGCCCGACGGGCTCGCCAGACTCAGCCCGACGGGCTCGCCAGACTCAACGGTCCTCGATGCCGACGTAGTCGCGCTCGTCCTCGCCGACGAACAGCTGGCGCGGCCGGACGATCGCCTGCTCGTCGTCGAGCAGGTTCTCCTGCCAGTGCGCGAGCCAGCCCGGGATGCGTCCCATGGCGAACAGCACCGGGAACATCGAGGTCGGGAAGCCCATCGCCTGGTAGATGATGCCCGAGTAGAAGTCGACGTTGGGGTAGAGCTTGCGCTCGACGAAGTACTCGTCCTCGAGCGCGATCTGCTCGAGCTCCACGGCGATGTCCAGCAGCGGGTTCTTGCCGGTCACCTCGAAGACCTCGTGGGCGAGACCCTGGATGACCTTGGCGCGCGGGTCGTAGTTCTTGTAGACCCGGTGGCCGAAGCCCATCAGCCGGAACTCGCCGTTCTTGGCCGCCTTGACGGCGTCGGCGACGTTGTCGACCGATCCGATCTCGTTGAGCATCCGCAGCACGGCCTCGTTGGCGCCGCCGTGTTTGGGGCCGTAGAGGGCTGCGGCGGCACCCGCGGCGGCGGAGTAGGGGTCCGCGTCCGAGGAGCCGATGGCGCGCATCGTGGTGGTCGAGCAGTTCTGCTCGTGGTCGGCGTGCAGGATCAGCAGCGCGTCCATGGCCCGCTCGAGCACCGGGTCCGGCTCGTACTTGAGCTCCGTGGTCTTCCACATCATGTTGAGGAAGTTGCCGGAGAACGACAGGTCGTTGTCGGGATAGGCGTAGCGCATCCCGATCGAGTGCCGGTAGGCGAACGCGGCCAGCGTCGGGAACTTCGCGATCAGCCGGATGATCTGCATGTGCCGCGCGTCGGGGTCGTCGAGCCCCTTGGCCTCCGGGTAGAACGTCGACAGCGCACCCACCGTGGAGACGAGCATGCCCATCGGGTGCGCGTCGTGGTGGAACCCGTCCATGAACTGCTTCAGGTTCTCGTGGATGAAGGTGTGGTGGGTGATCTCGTGGTCCCACGCGTCGTACTGGTCGCGGTCCGGCAGTTCGCCGTGGATCAGCAGGTAGGCCACCTCGAGGAAGTTCGAGGACTCCGCGAGCTGCTCGATGGGATAGCCGCGGTAGCGCAGGATCCCCTCGTCACCGTCGATGAAGGTGACGGTGCTGCGCGTGTTGGCCGTGTTCTTGAACCCGGGGTCGTAGGCCAGGAGACCGAAGTCCCCCTCGTCGACCTTGATCTGGCGCAGATCCATGGCGCGGATCGACCCGTTCTCGATCGGCAGCTCGTAGGTCTGACCGGTCCGGTTGTCGGTCACGGTGAGGGTCGGCGTGGCCGAACCGGTGGCATCGGTGGAAGAGGTGGGGCTCATCGGGCAGGGGTCTCCTGGTCGCTCGAGCGTCGCTCCGCAACGCTAGCGGCCGCCCCCCGAACCTGCGTCACCGGGCGTGTTCGGGCGAACGTGGCACGACCCGTAGCACGCGGCCGATCGTCGGCGGTGGTCACGAGGGGCCGGAACGTTCGGTTGTGCGCGCAACGGACACTGCGCGTCGGCGGGGAAGCCACGAGCACCGGGGTGTCGTTCCACCTGCGACGCCGCCGACGGGGGGGGTCGGACCGAACCGGTCCGACCGACGGGTTCGAGCCGACCGCGCGCGGGTCACGTCACCCCGGACCCATCGTCCGCCCCCCGATCCACCGCCCGCTGGGCGGGGACCCACCACGCTCCCAGGAGGAACCATGACCACCGACACCGTGACCCTGCCGCAGACCGGCACCTGGATCATCGACGCATCGCACTCGAGCATCGAGTTCGTCGCCAAGCACCTGATGGTCTCCAAGGTCCGTGGCCGCTTCAGCGCCTTCTCCGGCACCGTCACCGTGGCCGAGCCGCTCGAGAACTCCGCCGTGTCGGTGTCCATCGACGCCGCGTCCATCTCGACCGGTGACGAGCAGCGCGACGGTCACGTCAAGAGCGAGGACTTCCTGCAGGTCGAGTCCTTCCCGACCATCGGGTTCTCCAGCTCGAGCATCCAGGCCAAGGGCGACGGCTACATCCTCCCCGGCGAGCTGACCATCAAGGACGTCACCCGCGCCGTGGAGCTCGACGTCGAGTTCATGGGCGTGTACGCCGACCCGTGGGGCAACCCCAAGGCGGCGTTCTCCGCCTCGACGGAGATCGACCGTGAGGACTGGGGCATCACCTGGAACGCGGCCCTGGAGACCGGGGGGGTCCTCGTCAGCAAGACCGTGAAGATCGAGCTCGACGTCCAGCTGCAGCCGCAGGGCGACGACGCCTGAGCCGACCACGACCTCGGGCGGTCCCCCCGTACCGCCTGACGGCCCTCGGGGGGGCCCCGGCCGCCCGCCCGGCGCGGGCGGGGGGGGGGGGGGGGGGGGGGGGGGCGGGGGG
>JAFIEQ010000116.1 GCA_020832455.1 Nitriliruptoraceae bacterium | reverse complement strand
CGCCCATCCCAGCCCCGTCAAAGGCGTCACTCACGAAGAACGGTGGATTGAGGCTCAGGCGTCGACGGGCGGCACGACGCCGGCTTCGAGGTCCCGGCGATCGAGGATCCGGTCCAGCGTGGACACGATCTCCAGGTCACCGATCTCCCGGACCAGGCGCACGATGACCTCGTGACGCTGCCCACCGGCGCGTGGGTCCGGGGCGTAGCGGTCGATGTCGCAGCATGCGGTCACGATCCGCGCCGCGCGCTGGATCTCGGGCTCGGCGGCGGCCAGGTCCCCGTGCCCGGCGACGATGGCCGCCACCTGCTCCATCCCGGGAGCACGACGCACGACCGCCGCGCCGGCGGCGGCGATGGCCGGCCGCCCGGCGAGCTGGGCCACCTCGACCGTGTCGGGCCGCTCGAGCTGGACCCGGCCGAGCTCGTGCAGGTGCGCCGCCTGGCCGACCCGGCGCACGCCCTCGGCATCGAAACCCAGCTCGAACGCGACCTCGCGTGCCAGCTCCGCGACCCGGACACCGTGGCCCTCGTCGAGTTCGCCGAGCTGCTCCGGCAGCCGCGACATGGCCCGGATCGTCTGGTCGTAGGCGCGCGCGACCTGGCCCTCACGGTCCAGGCCGATGCGGACCGCCGCCAGGGGGATGAGCATCGTCGGCAACGTCCACGCACCGAGCACCGGGTGCACCAGCGCGCCGAGCACCGCCGTGGAGACGATCGCGGCCTGCCGTGGCGCCTCGGAGGTGATGGTGTCCCCGATCCGGGGCAGGACGAACCGCCACGAGCGCTGGCTGCGGCCGACCGCGGCCAGCAACGGCCCGCCGACCAGCAGGGAGACCCCGACGGTGGCTGCCGCCCCCAGGTCGATACTGGCCGGGGTCCCCAGCTGCGAGGAGCCGTCCCAGACGGGCGGGCCCAGCAGCATGCCGATGCCGGCGATGCCCGCGAGCATCCAGCCCATCAAGGCTCGGCGGACGAGCACTTCGAGGGTGGCCATGTCCGGTAACCGCAACGCGGCGATCAGGGCGCCGAACACCGCGACCAACGCGACGATGGGGGGCGCGGCCCCGAGGATCGCGGCCGCGGCCACGATGGCGACGGCGGTGTTGACCTCGCGACCATCGGTCGTGCGGATCGTGAGCAGCTCCAGTACCCCGGCCGCCAACACGAACAGGGCCAGATCGAGGACGTCGAGCGACAGCGGGGGGACCGTGGCGCTCGGGACGAGCCACCAGGAGGCGCCGAGCGCGAGCGCCGCGCCCGCGAGCAACGACCTCGACACCCAGGACGGACGCTGGCTCACGAGCGGCCCCCGAGGCGGTCGCGCCCGATCTCGCCACGGCCCGCGGTCCGCGCCGGGCGCCCGCTCGAGGCGCGTTCGATGCGCTCCTCCGCGGTCCCGAGCGCGATCTCCGAGACCTCCGTGGCGAGGTCGTTGCGCTCGGTCAACGACCACCCGAGCCGCGCGACCGCCTGCTCGAGCGCGTCGACGGCCTCGGCATCGAACTGGTCCCCCGTGCACCTCTGCAGCTCCGCGACCGCCTCGACGACGGACATCGCCCGCCGGTAGGGACGGGTGGAGGTCATCGCGTCGAAGGCGTCGGCCACGGTCACCACCCGCACGATGCGCGACAGCTCGTCGTTGCTCATCCCGTAGGGGTAGCCCCGGCCGTCGAGCCGCTCGTGGTGGAAGCGCACGATGTCGAGCGCGGGCTCCAGGAAGTCGATGTCGCGCAGGATGTCCGCGCCGATAGCGGGGTGCTGCTTCATCTGCTCGAACTCGTCGTCGTCGAGCCGGCCCGGCTTGTTGATGACGCACAGTGGGATGCCGACCTTGCCGACATCGTGCAGCAGCGCCGCGTACCGGGTGAGCCGTCGTTCCTCGTAGCTGACGCCCAGTTCCTCGGCGACGGCGACGGAGAGCTCCGCGACCCGCTCCGAGTGGCCGCGCGTGTAGTGGTCCTTCATCTCGATCGTGTCGACGAAGGTCCGCACCAGGTGGTCGTAGGAGTCGTCGACCTTCTGGAAGCCGAGCAGGCTCTGGCGGGCGATGACCAACGGCAGGATCAGCAGCAGCAACGCCCAGACGGACGCACTCTGCACCACCACGGCGGCCAGGACCGCGATGCCCGCGTAGGGCACCTGCATCAGGATGGACGGCCCGATCGTGCGGAACACGTCGAGGAAGCGCTCCGTCGACGAGACACTGACGACGCCGGCGACCATGAGGTGGTTCACCAGCGTGTGGGTGACCGCCGCGAGCAACACGGCCAGCAGCGACCGGACCTCCGGGAAGGTGGACCCCGTGAGGCTGGTCACCGCCTGGTAGGCGAGGCCGCCCGCGAGCGCCGCGATGATGTACTGCCCGGAGTTGAACGAGATGCGGACGAGCCGCATGTCGGTGACCTTGCGGACGAAGGCAGGGACCGCGCCGATCATGGCGACCACCGCGAGTGCGGGACCGCCGAGGATGACCGCGACGAGCGCGAGGATGTTGGTCAGGGAGACGTAGACCGACTCGCGCAGACGCGTCGAGTACCACTCACCGACGAAGACCGCGCACACCAGCACGATCGCCGTCGACAGCGGCGCACGGGGCAACGCCCACGCGACGATGCCCGTCGCCATCAGCGACGTCGTCGCCACGAAGGTGACGAGGCGGACCTGCCCCGAGCTCACGCGTACCCCACTTGGTCGGGCACTGCACCGAGCGATCCGCGGGAGAGGTCGAGCAGCTAAGGGCTCGAAGCCCTCAGCGGATCCAGGAGACGTTCGCGCCGCTGGACAGGACCAGGGCTGCGAGGCTGGCCATCGCCAGGAAGATCCTCTTCGACATGTGTGCACCTCCATCGAGAAACTCGATCCGGATACGCACCGCCGCTATTCGGGCACGCAGGATCTCCGCTTCGCTCGATGGCTGTTGCCGGCAGCTTCACCGGCGGGTGCCGTCGTGCTCAGGGCACGCTCGGCGGGGGTTCGAACAGGTCCGGTCGACGTCACCGTCGACCGGGGGTCGGACAGGTTCGGCCTCCCCCGCGCATCGCTCGCTGTGCAGTTGTCGTCGGCGCCCCCCGACACCGCGGACGGGCATCGCTGCCTGTGTCCGCACGAGCACCCTACGTCACAACCTGGGTCTCGTCCAGACCCAACTGCAACAACGGTGCTCCCGTTGCACACGCGGTGCGACCACCGGTCGGTGCCCGCCGGACATCCCGCGGTCCCGGCGGAGGGAGACGCTACGGTGCGCCCGGGTCGGGGGTACCACCGCGCGACGAGCCTCGCGGCCCCCCCATCCGGCACCGATCACCTGCGGTGCCGCGTCGCACCCACCTGGGAGGCCAGCCACGATGACCGACCCGAAACCGACGTCCGGTGCGACCACCGACCACGCCCCGAACGGAGCCGTGGACCTCACGGCGGAGATCGATCTCACCCCCTCCCCGCGGCCACCGGTGGACCTGCACGACCCGTCGCAGCGACGCGAGGTCGAGACCACCCTCGGACAGATCCCGGGGGTCCTCGGTGCACGGTTGGTCCCGGGCTTCGACCGCCCGATCGACGAACTCCACGTGCTCACGACCCTCGACCGGGCACCCAAGCCCACGGTCCGTGACGTTCAGACGGTCCTGATGGCCCGGTTCGGGGTGCCCTCCGATCACCGCGTCATCAGCGTCGTCCAACTCGACGAGGTCGACGGCATCGGCGGGCCGACCCGGCGACCGCTGATCGCGACGGTCGGGGTGACCCGCACGGGCGACACCGTCTCCGCGCGGGTCGCACTGCAGGACGACGACGAACGCGTCGAGGGCGAGGCGGCCGGAGCGGCCACGGCACACGGGCGACGTCGGGCGGTGGCCAACGCCGCGCTCAACGCGGTCGCCCCACTGCTCGGCGAGGGCGTCGAGGTCGCGCTCGACGGGGTCGAGGTCCTGGAGATCGCAGGCCGCCCGGTGGTGGTCGCGGTCGTCGAACTCCGCGCCGGACGGGCGTCGGTCACCCTCAGTGGGTCCGCGCTCGTCGATGACGTCACGGACGATGCGACCGCTCGTGCCGTGCTGGATGCGGTCAACCGGAGCATCGGCGCCCCGCTCATCTGAGCAGCGCGAGCCGATCATCGAGCGATCGTCGCACGTCCGTTCCGCCTCTGCGCGCGATCGACATCGACGTGGGCTGCTGCGGGAGCCCGCGGACCGGACTCTGCGTGACCCGTCAGCCGGCGAGTTCCGTGCCCGGGGCGGACACCCCGAGGCTGCGCAACTCATCGACGAGCTGTCCCGGTGAGGAGTCGTGCAGGACCGCCAGCGCGCGCAGGTCCTCACCGCGCACGGACAGCACGCGGCGGTTGAAGTCACCGCGCTGCAACTGGATCGTCTCCAGGTACCGGCGTAGCGGCGCGAACCGGTCGCCGAGCTGCTCCAGACGCTCCAGATCGATCACGACGCCGACGCTGGAACGCGACGGCGCCGCGGATTCCCCGGGCAGGATCGCGGACGGGGCGACCCCGTAGAACTCCGCGAGCTCCAGCAACCGTGTGGCCGAGATGTTGCGGTCACCACGCTCGTAGGAACCGACGACGGCCGCCTTCCAGCGACCCTCCGAACGCCGTTCGACGTCCTGGAGCGACAACCCCTGGTCGACACGGACGCGGCGCAGCCGCTCCCCGACCTCCTCGGTGTAGGACACCCGTCACCCCTCCCGCCGGTAACCCCAGAACCCCGCCGTCGCGGTCCCCCAGACCGGCTCGGGGCACCACGCAGCGTCACCGTACACGTCGGCCACCGTTCGAGCCATCGAAGCACCTGGCCGGATCCGGACCCGATCGCGCCGGGATCAGGTCAGCGCACCCGAGCCCGAGGCCCACCTCAGCGTGGCCGCGAGGCCCTCCTCGAGGGTCGTCCAGGGCTTCCAGCCGAGATCCCGACCCGCCCGGCGGGAGTCGAGCGAGCTGTGGCGGACCTCACCGGCACGGGCGGGTTCGCGCACCGGGTCGTGGGGGTACCCGGTCGCCGCCGCCAGCGCGGTGAACAGCTGGTTCACCGTGGTGCGGGTCCCGGTCCCGATGGTGTAGCGCTCGCGGTCGCCACGGTCCGCGGCCAGGACGAACGCGTGGACGACGTCGTCGACGAACACCAGGTCCCGGGACTGCTCACCGTCGCCGTAGATGGTGACGGGAGCGCCCTGCAGCATCCGACCGATGAACGTGGCGACGACCCCACCCTCGCCGCTGGTGGTCTGCTTCGGCCCGTAGACGTTGCCGAGCGTCAGCGCCGTCCAGGTCGGCCCGCCGAGCGCTTCGTAGGTCCGCAGGTAGTCGATGGCGACCCGCTTCGAGGCACCGTAGGGCGACAGCGCGGGGGTGGTGAAGGACTCGTCGACGGGGAGTTGGGCCTCATCCGGCTCCCCGTAGGACCCGATCGAGCTGGCGTACACGAGCTTGCGCACGCCGTGCCGCCGCGCCGCTTCCAGGACGGCGATAGTGCCGAGCACGTTCACCTCCGCATCGTGGAGCGGATCCTCGACGCTGCGGCGCACGTCCACCTGCGCCGCGAGGTGGAAGATCACCTCCGGACGGTGCCGTGCGACCACGGCGTCCAACCCGCCACGCCGCACATCGAGCCGGTCGAAGCTGAACCGACCGGCATGGGCCTCGCGTGCCTCGCCCAGGTTGCGCAGCGACCCCGTGGACAGGTCATCGACCCCGACCACCCGGCGGCCGTCCTCCAGCAGGCGGGAGACGAGGTTGGAACCGATGAAGCCCGCCGCACCCGTCACGAGGACCGCGCGCCCCGACCCCGCATCATCCGCTCGCACCGTTCGCTCCCGATCCGTCGATCCACCACCACGTCTGCTCGGCGCGGCGGCGCGAGCGTAGCGATGCCCGCTTCACCGCCGGGGCCGTGCATCCACCCGACCGGGGCACGGGGACCACCGCCCCCGACCGCTCGAGCTCAGCGGGACGCGGGATCCGCCAGACGCTCGCGGATGCGGTCGATCAGCGAGTCCGGTGCGGTCTCGACACAGTCCCGTCGCACCATCGCGCGCAGCTGTTCCTCGAAGCTGGCCCGGTCCGTGCACGGGTAGCACGCCGCCAGGTGGGAGGCGATGTCCGCCACGTCCGTGTCGGGGAGCTCTCCGTCGAGGTAGGCCTCGAGACGCTCGAGGGCGTCCTCGCAGTTCCCACCGCAGTTGGCCGCGTCGCTTCTCACGCGTCCTCCTCGTGGTCGTCGGCGTCGCCCGCGGATGGATCGTCGAGGTCCTGGATCAACCCACGTTCGTGTGCATAGGTGGACAACGCCTTCTGCAGCGCCTTCCTTCCCCGGTGCAGCCGGGACATCACGGTCCCGACCGGGGTGTCCATGATCTCCGCGATCTCCTTGTAGGCGAACCCCTCGACATCGGCGAGGTAGACGGCGAGCCGGAAGGTCTCGGGCAGATCCGCCAGGGCCTGCTTGACCTCATCCGCGGTCAGTGCACCGAGGACCTCGCGCTCCGCGGACCCGCCACCGGAGCGCACCACCTCGTCGTAGAAGGAGAAGTCGTCGATCTCCTCCTGCAGGGACTCCTGCGGGCGGCGCTGCGCCTTGCGGTACATCGAGATGTACGTCGTGTGCAGGATGCGGTAGAGCCAGGCGCGCAGGTTGGTGCCCGGGCGGTACTGGTGCAGGGAGCGGTAGGCCTTGACCAGCGATTCCTGGACCAGATCCTCCGCGTCGGTGCGATCGCGGGTGTAGCGCAGAGCCGCGGAGAACAGGCGGTCGACCTGCGGCATGACCTCGTCCTCGAAGCGTGCGCGACGCTCCGCCTCGCTGAGCTGCTGCCGCCGGGGTGATCCCCCATCGGACACGGCCTCGGACATCGCCGCGTCGGGACTGCTCGTCACGGTGCACCCGGGCCACCTCGGGGTCGGCGGGGCGAGGTGGGAGCCATGAGCGTAGTGGGCTGCGCGGTCGGGATCGGGCCCACCGGTCGACGCGTGCGTCCACAACCCCACTGGAACTGATAGACATGAGATGTATCGAAAAGCTACGTTACATGTCTGGACGCTCACCTCCGTGAGCCACCGGAGCACCGCTCCGGTGCGGCCGGTCCCGGAACCGCCCCCCGGGGCCGGCCCCCACCCGATCGGAACACGAGGCCGTGATGAACGAGGATCCGCCGTGGATCGACCCCCCGGACCCCGTCACGGAACACGGGGAGGGGCCGCGCCGGCTCCGTTGGCTGCTCGCCGCGCTCGCGGCCGTGCCCTGGATCGTGGTCGTGGCGGTGCTGGCCGCCCCGTCGCTGCGTGCGCCCACGCCCGCGGGCACCACCGGCACCGACGGCCCCGTCGCGTCCGTCCCGGGTGGCGCCCCCACCAGCCAGCCGGGCCACCACGGCCGATCCCAGCAGCCGGATCAACCCAGTGCGCCGGGGCTGACCCCCGCCACACCGGGCACCGACACCACGCCGGGCACGGACGCCGCCGCGAGCCGCGCGGCACACGGCCACGAGCACGGACCACGAGCCGATGAGGGGCCCGTGACCGACCGTGCCCTCGAAGCGCTCGCGACCGTGGTCGCACGGTCCTGGCTCACCGGCATCGGTCCGGCGATCGGCGAGGTCCCGGTGACCGCGCCGGATCCCGACCGTTACGCGGAGCACCTGGTGGTCGAGCGGATCGAGGCCGACGGCGATCTCGCGCTCGCCATCGTGCTGGCGGTCGTCCTGGATGCCGGCGACGAACGGGCTCCGCCCCAGCTCACCCGGGTCGCGGTCCCGATCCACCGCGACGCGGACCGCGTGCGGCTCGCCGGCACGCCCTACGACCTGCCGGTCGATCAGGTCGCCACGTCAGCGCTCGTGAGCCACCCGATCGCGGATGCCTCGGTCCTCGAGGAGGTCACCGAGGCGCTCGAGGGAGCCGGGTTCGGTGCCGCGGAACTCGTCGGCGTCGAGCGGACCGCCTCCTGGCCCGTGCTGGCGCACCTACGCCTCGACGACCAGCCCGTGACCGTCTGGCTCCGCTCGGACGGTGCGGCCGGGTTCCGCCTGGCCGGCGCATCCGGGACCACCGACCACCGCGAGCCCACGTCCGACCAGCCGGAGGACGGCCCATGACCGGGTCCACCACCATCCTGCAACCGCATCCGACCCGGCGGCGGGCGGACCCCGATCCGGTCCGGCTGGCCGCGCTGCTCGCGCGAGCCTGGTCGGAGGTCGCCGCCGGCCGGCGCCCGCTCGCACAGCTCGAGCGTCACCTCTCCCCGGCGGTGCGGACCCGGCTGGCCGGTGTCCTGCGCGCCCCGCGACCACCGGCGACCGGCCCGGCCCGCGTGCACCGGACCGTGGGGCGCGCACCAGCCCCGGGTGTCCGCGAGGTCACCGTGCTGCTCGAGTGCGACGGGCGGATCACCGCACTCGCCGTCCGGATGGAGCGGCACCGGGACCGGTGGCGAGCGACGGAGCTGCTGGCCCCGGAGCACGGCCTCCCGGCGCTGACGACCGCGTCGGTGCACGAGCGGCACCGGACCCGCGACGCCTTCGACGAGGTGTTCGAGGAGGCGGGTCATCCCCTGCCCGACCACCTCCGGTGATCGGGCCCCCGGTCACGCGTGACCGGGGGCGCGCAGGCGTTCAGGCCCCGTGGCACCGCTTGTACTTGCGACCACTGCCACAGGGACACGGCTCGTTGCGTCCGACCTCGTCATCGGCCTTGGTGTAGGTCCCACCGGACGCGACCCGACGGACGGTCGATCCGTCCTCACGCCGCTCGATCTGGCGCCCCTGCTCATCGGAGGTCGTGGCCTGACCTGCGCCCCCGACGGTGTAGTCCCCGCCACCTGCGTCCGTGCCGGACCGGTAGGACAGCCGTGCACTGCGGTCCTCGAGCGGGATCGCATCGGCGACCCGTTCGGCGGCGTCCGACGGCACGCTCCCGCCATCGGCGGCACCGGCCGCATCCGCGGCGTCGTCGGACGCGTCCGCGGCATCGTCGGCGTCCGGCTCGCGTCCGCGGGGCACCGCACCGGCCGCCGGGGCGGTCGCGGCGGCGCTCGCCGCGGTGATCGTGGGGCCGTCCTCGGCGGGGGCCTCCTCGGGCTCGTTGCGGTTGATCGGCAGGCGGAAGAAGTAGGTGACCGCCTCCTCCTTGACCCCCTGCATCATCAGGACGAAGGAGTCGTAGGCCTCACGCTGGTACTCGGTCAGCGGATCGCGCTGCCCCACGGCACGCAGGCCGATCCCGTCGCGCAGCGCGTCCATCTCGTAGAGGTGTTCGCGCCACTTGCGGTCGACCACGTTGAGGATCACGCGTCGTTCGACCTCACGCATGACCTCGGGCCCACCGACCTCCTCCTCACGCGCCTCGTAGGCGTCCAGGGTGTGGGAGTACAGCTCGTCCACCAACGTCTCGCGCTCGATGGTCTCCAGGTCGACCTCATCGATGTCGTAGTGGCCCTCGTAGAGCTGCTCGAGCCGCGTCGCGAGGCCGTCGAGGTCCCACTCCTCGGGGTACACACCCACCGGACAGAACGTGTCGACCAGCCCCTCGATCGTGTCGGAGAGGTACTTCTGCGCGAGCTCCTCCACGGCCTCCGCGTCGCCCTCGAGCAGCCGCTGACGCTGGCCGTAGACCACCTTGCGCTGCTCGTTGAGGACGTCGTCGTACTTGAGCACGTTCTTGCGGCGGTCGAAGTTGAGGCTCTCGACCTGCCCTTGGGCGTTGGCGACCGCCTTGGAGACCATCTTGGCCTCGATCGGGACGTCGTCGGGGATCTTCAGGCGCGTCATGATCCGCTCGACGGCCCCGCGGTTGAACAGCCGCATCAGGTCGTCGTTGAGCGAGAGGAAGAACCGGCTCTCCCCAGGGTCACCCTGGCGTCCGGAACGCCCGCGCAACTGGTTGTCGATGCGTCGGGAGTCGTGCCGTTCGGTACCGATGACGTAGAGCCCACCGAGCTCCTTGACCTCGGCCGCCTCGGCACGGAACGCCTCGCCTCGGTCGGCCATGAACTCGTCGTAGACCTCGCGACGCTCCTCCTCGGTGGCGTCGGGGCCGAGTTCCGCCGCGGCGTCGTGGGCGAGCTGTTCGATGTTGCCACCGAGGATGATGTCGGTCCCGCGACCCGCCATGTTGGTGGAGACGGTGACCGCACGCTTGCGCCCGGCCTGCGCCACGATCGTCGCCTCACGGGCGTGGTTCTTGGCGTTCAGGGTCTCGTGCTTGACGCCCATCTTGGTGAGCAGCTTCGACAGGTGCTCCGACTTGTCGACCGACGTCGTCCCGATCAGGATCGGCTGTCCCTTGCCGTGCCGCTCCTCGATCTCCTCGGCGACCGCCCGGAACTTGGCTTCCTCGGTCTTGTAGATCACGTCGCCCTGATCGAGCCGGGCGAGCGGGCGGTTCGTCGGGACCGGGATCACGCCGAGGTGGTAGATCTCGAGGAACTCCACCTCCTCGGTCTTCGCGGTCCCCGTCATGCCGGCGAGCTTGTCGTAGGAGCGGTAGTAGTTCTGCAGGGTGATCGTGGCCAGCGTCTGGTTCTCGGCCTTGATCTGCACCCCTTCCTTGGCCTCGATGGCCTGGTGCAGCCCCTCCGAGTAGCGACGGCCCGACAGCACGCGCCCGGTGTTCTCGTCGACGATCTGGACCTCGCCATCGGCGAGGATGTACTCCCGGTCGCGCTTGTAGAGATCCTTGGCCTTGAGCGCGTTCTGCAGGTGGTGGATGAGGGGCGTGTTGACCGACTCGTACATGTTGTCGATCTTCAGCAGAGCCTCGACCTTGGCGACGCCCTCCTCGGTGACCGCCACGGTCCGCTTGGCCTCGTCCACGACGTAGTCGCCGGTGGCCTCGCCGGGCGAGTCGCCCTCCTCGCCGCGGGTGAGGTTGGGAACCACCCGGCGGGCGAAGATGTTGTCCAGGTCCGCGGACTGCTCGACCGGGCCGCAGATCACCATCGGGGGGGGGGCCGGGGCGACGCGGATGTAGGCGACCTCGTCGACGAGCGCCATGTAGTGGCCGCGCTGGACCTGCCGTGCGCGTTCCACCGCCATGTTGTCGCGCAGGTAGTCGAAGCCGAACTCGTTGTTGGTCCCGTAGGTGATGTCGGCGGCGTAGGAGTCGCGCTTCTGCGCCTTGGACTGCCCGGAGTAGACCACCGACACGCGCAGGCCGAGGAACTCGTGGACCCGGCCCATCCAGGCCGCATCGCGCTTGGCCAGGTACTCGTTGACGGTGACCACGTGCACCCCGCGGCCGAGCAGCGCGTTGAGGTAGACCGGCATGGTCGAGGTGAGCGTCTTGCCCTCACCGGTCTTCATCTCCGAGATGTTGCCCAGGTGCAGCGCGACCCCGCCGAAGACCTGCACGTCGTAGGGCCGCTGCAGCAGCACCCGCGAGGCCGCCTCGCGCACCACCGCGAAGGCCTCCGGGAGCAGCTCGTCGAGGACCGCCTGCTGCGTCTCGAGCGGGGCGTCCCGATCGATGCGGGCCCGGAACTCGTCGGTCTTGGCCTTCAGTTCGGCATCCGAGAGCGCGCCGACGGGATCCTCGAGCTCGTTCACCTCCGCGACGATGCGGTCGATCTGCTTCGATTTGCGCCCCTCACCGGCACGCAGGATCTTGTCGAGCACGGCCACGCTGGCACCCTTCACGTCTCGCGAGACGGTCCCGGCGGTCGATCGGCCGGAACCGTTCGCGCCGGCGCGGAGATCGGCAGGACCGCTCCGCGCGGCGCAGGTCGTGACGTGGATGGTACGCGCCGAGCAGCCCCGCACGAACCCTACGCGGCTGTCCGGACGGCAGGCCGGCGCCCGGGCCGCGACCGGCTCCGCGCATGCGTGTCGGATCCCCCGACCACGGGCTGGCCCCGGGGCGCCCCGTCCACAACCGACGTCGGCGCGCACGTGGCACGCCGACGTCGAGCTGCACCGTCAGACGGCTTCGTCGACCCTCGCCATCGGCGGTGGGGTGCTCGCCGCGACCTGACGCGGCTTGGACACGAGCTTCGTCTTGAGCTTGCGCACCTGCCGGGTCAGCTTCGCCTCCGCACGATCGATCGCCGTGCTGGCATCCGGTCCCGACCCGCTCGCACGCAGGTACTTCCCCTTCGCGTGCAGCACCACCTCGCAGTGCACGCGTTGCTCGATCCGCGGGTTGTGTTCCTCGGAGAACACCACCTCCATATCGATGAACCGGTCGAACAGCCGACGTACCCGCGAGAGCTTCGCGATGGCTTCGTCCCGGACGTGGCCGGGGACGTCGAGGTTCTTGCCCTTGACGGTGATGTGCACGGATCCTCCTTGTCGCCGTCGGGCCGCGCAGGGCGGGCCCGCTGGTCGTCTCGCGCAGCGCGCGAGGGGGTGTGGCGCCTCGGGGGCGGCACCCAGACCGGCGTCTCCAGATCCGTGGGTCTCGTCGGGCGCGCCTGAGAGGCGCGGGTCGCACCGCAGCTCTACCTCGCTGCGGAACGCCGACCGGGAACCCTTCCGGTGAGGCGGGGAAGCTCGTCCCCGGCCGTCGGATGACCGTAGCGCCCACGCCGCTGCTGGGGAAGGGTCCTTCACGTGCCCCGCGCGGCCCGCCACCACGACCGCACGCGTGACGCCGGACCGCTCGGATCGGGGCGATGTCGGCCGACCTGCGCCGCGCCCAGCGCGTGGTTCCCGGCGCGCGCCAGCACCGCCACGGTGATCGGACCGGCCCCGGCCGCACGCAGGGTCCCGGCGGCCGCCCACGCGGTGGCTCCCGTGGTGAGCACGTCGTCGACGAGCAGGACCTGGGTCCCCGGGATCGCGCACACGGCCCGGTAGCGGTCGGCGCCGTCACCCGCCGTCGCGTCGAGGAGGCGGGCCAGTGGCCACCCACCGGCGCGCGCGACCTCGCGCGCGAGGA
>JAFIEQ010000115.1 GCA_020832455.1 Nitriliruptoraceae bacterium | reverse complement strand
GTGGCCAGGGCCAGCGCGGCGGCGGGCAGGGTGGCCAGGGTCAGCGCGGCGGTCAGGGTGGTCCCGGCAACCGTGGCGGCGGCAAGGGTCGCTCGTCACGTGGCGGGCAGGACGAGACCGTCGCGCAGCTGACCGGGCCGCTCCAGAAGGTGCTCGGTCGCCTGCCCGAGACCCAACGCAAGGTCCTCGAGTTGCGTATGGGCCTCGCGGACGGGCACCCGCACGATCTGGCGGACACCGCCCGGGCGCTCGGGCTCTCCCTCAGCGAGGCGCGGGACATCGAACGCCGTGCCTTCGAGCACATCCGCGAGGCCATCCCGCTGCAGCAGCTGCAGCGCTTCCTCGACCGCTAGGGGTCGCGTGTCCTCTCTGCAGGAACTGGTCGAGCGCCGTGCCGGGCTGCGCGGTGCCGCGGTGGACACCCTGCAGGCGATCGTCTCCGACTGGCAGATCATCGCCGACCTGTCGTTCTCCGACCTGCTCATGTACGCGCGTGATCCGGAGGACGGGGAGCTCACCGTGGTGGCGCAGATGCGCCCGTACACGGCGCAGACGATCTACGAGGAGGATCTCGTCGGCCGCTCCTTCGCGAGCGGTCAGAAGCCCTCGGTCCAGCGCGCGTTCGCGGGGGGCCAGATCGTCCGCGACGGGGACCCCGACTGGTCGACCGGCGTGCCCGTGCGCGAGGAAGCCATCCCGGTGCCCTTCGAGGGTGACGTCATCGCCGTGGTCACCCGGGAGGCGAACCTGTCGATGGTGCGGGCACCGTCGCAGCTCGAGCTGACCTACCTGCAGGCGGCCAACGACCTGTCCCAGATGCTCGCCGAGGGCGAGTTCCCCTTCCCCGGCGAGGAGCCTGAGCGCGAACTCGCGCCGCGGGTCGGGGACGGGATGATGCGGGTCGACGCCTCGGGAGTGGTGATGTACGCCTCCCCGAACGCGATGAGCGCCTACCGCCGCCTCGGTGTGTCGGAGAACATCATCGGGCGCAACCTGACCGGCTTCGACCCGGACGCGGAGCGCGTCGCGGAGGCGTTGGCCGACGGGGAGCCGTTGGACTCCGAGGTGGAGTCGCGTGGGACGGTGGTGCTGCGTCGCCTGCTGCCGCTCACCCGGCGACACCACGTGCTCGGGGCGTTGATGCTCGTGCGCGAGGTGACCGAGCTGCGGCGCCACGAGCGTCTGCTGCTCTACAAGGACGCCACGATCCGCGAGATCCACCACCGGGTCAAGAACAACCTGCAGACGGTGGCCTCGTTGCTGCGTCTGCAGTCCCGCCGTCTGCAGTCCGAGGAGGCCCGGGAGGCCCTGTGGGAGTCCGTGCGGCGGATCTCCTCGATCGCGCTGGTCCACGAGACGTTGTCGCAGGACCACCGCCAGCGGGTGTCGTTCGACAAGGTCGCGCAGCGGCTGATCGACATGCTGACGACCGGGCTGACGGCGCCGGACCGTCCGGTGGTCATGCGGATGGTCGGGACGGCCGGTGAGCTCCCGGCCGAGGTGGCGACGCCGCTGGCGCTGGTGGTCTCCGAGCTGCTGCAGAACGCTGTCGAGCACGCGTTCCCCGACGAACCCGGCACCGTCGAGGTGGTCCTCGAGCGCCGGAGCTCGTCGCTGCACCTGCTCGTACGTGACGACGGTGTCGGGGTCCCGGAGGGGTTCTCGCTGGACGGTGCGGCGAACCTGGGGCTGCAGATTGCCGTGACCCTCGTCGGCTCCGAGCTCGGTGGGACGATCAGCGTCGAGGCTCGTGACGACGGACCCGGCACCGTCGCGGAGGTCCTGCTGCCGCTGCCCAGCGCGGGGGACTGACCCGTCGAGCGAGTTCGGGGCCGGCGACCGGACGGCCGGTGAACGGGGGATGCCGCCGACCTGAGGTCGACGGCATCCGCGGTGATCGGTGCGGCGGGCGTGGCCCGCGGGTGTCAGCTGGCCAGTCGACGACGGCGCTGCCGAGCACGCTTGAGCGTGCGGCGCTCGTCCTCGGTCAGCCCGCCCCAGACACCGGCGTCCTGGTTGGTCGCCAGGGCGAACTCGAGGCACTCCTCGCGGACCTCGCAGGTGGCACAGATGCGCTTGGCGGCATCCGACTGCTCCACGGCGGGACCGGTGGTCCCGATGGGGAAGAACAGCTCAGGGTCCTCATCGGTGCAGGAAGCGCGGCTACGCCAGTCCATGGGGCTCTTTCGTGTCGTCCACCGCGTGGGCGCGGTGGAGGGGCACCCCGAGCGATGCCGTTGCGGCTTCGGTCGGGGCGTGTGGAAGCGGCTGATCGACGTGACGCCGGATGGCGTCAGACGATGTTCGAGCCTGTGGGCCGGAGCCGACGGGTCCATCGAGCGCGGCGTCTGGGGCGGCACGCCGACCGTGTGGGGTCGGGGTCCGCCGTCGTCCACACGCCCCCGCCGCGCTTGTGAACACTTTCTCGAACGGGTGGCACCGTAACGTCTCGTTCACCGGTGTCAAGGTTTCTCGGACGAAAGCGCTTGCAAAGATGCGCGCTCGCGCGGGTGACGCACGGCGCGCGCGACGGCACCTCAGGGAGCCGTCGACGACCGTCCGGATCGCTCAGTCGCTGCTCGGCGGGACGAGGATCCGCAGGGCGTCGGGGACCGCCGCGAAGGTCACCGCACGGTGCTCCCCGGCGTAGTCGCCGTCGACCATCAGCGGCTGCGGCGTGGGGGCGCTCAACGTGAAGCCGGCCAGATCGTGGTCGTAGTCGATCCCCTCGCGATCGACGTGACGACCATCACGGAAGGTGCCGGCGACGACCGCGAGCAACGCCGGGGTCGAGACCCGATCGATGGTCAGCAGATCCAGTCCCGTGTCGAAGCCCGCGCGCGGGTGGACCCGCATCGGACGCGGTCCGAGGTAGGTGTAGGGATCGGTGTTGGCGACGAGGCTGAGCGCGACCGGGCCGCGGATCGTGCCGTCGGTGAAGGTGACCGTGGTGGCGGGCTCGGTCCGGCCCATCCCGCTGAACCACTCACGGGTGGTCGACCACACGAACGCACCCTGTTTGAAGCGGCGCTTGAGGTGGTCGTGCTGCTCGATCCGCCGGATCACCGCCGCGTCGAACCCGAACCCGGCGTTGAACCCGAAGTAGCGGTCGCCGGCACGACCGAGCGTGATCCGGCGCGTCCGATCGGCGCGGACCGCCTCGAGCAGCACCCCGGTGGCGCGCACGGCGTCGTTGGGTAGCCCGAGCGAGCGCGCCAGCACGTTGGCACCGCCACCCGGGATGATCCCGAGCCGGACCTCGCTGCCGGCCAGCGCCTGGATCACCTCGTTGGCGGTCCCGTCACCGCCCAGGGCGAAGACCGCATCGACACGTTCGTGGACCGCGCCGGCGACGAGGTGGGTGGCGTGCCCACGCCGCTTGGTCGGGACCACCTCGAGGTCGACCTGGGACGCGAGCGCGGAGGCGATGACGTCGCGCACGCCGTCATCGGTGGTGGTCGCGTTGGGGTTGAACAGCAGCAGGGCGCGCATCGGCTCAGCCCAGCGCCCGTTCGAGGTCGGCGAGCAGGTCCTCGACCTCCTCGATCCCCACCGACAACCGCAGCAGGTCGTCGGGGACCTCCAGTGCGGTCCCGGCGACCGACGCGTGGGTCATGATCCCGGGGTGCTCGATGAGGCTCTCGACCCCACCGAGCGACTCCGCGAGGAAGAACAACTCCGTGCCCTCGGCGACGGCCTTGGCGGCCTCGATGCCGCCGGCGACGCGGAAGGAGACCATGCCGCCGAACGCCGACATCTGGGTCGCGGCCAGCGCGTGGCCCGGATCGGACGCCAGTCCCGGGTAGTGCACCGCGGCGACCTTCGGGTGGGTGGTGAGCCACTGCGCGATGCGCGCGGCGTTGCTGCTGTGGCGTGCCATGCGGATACCCAGGGTCTTCACGCCGCGCAGGGTGAGCCAGGCATCGAAGGGGCCGGGGACCGCGCCCACCGCGTTCTGCAGGAAGGCGAGCTCGGCGGCGGTCGCCGCATCGGTGCAGACCGCCCCACCGACCACGTCGGAGTGGCCGCCGAGGTACTTGGTGGTCGAGTGCAGCACGAGGTCGGCACCCATCGACGTCGGTTGCTGCAGCGCGGGGGTCGCGAAGGTGTTGTCGGCAACGAGCCGGGCACCGTGCTCGTGGGCGAGCTCGGCCAGGGCACCGAGGTCGAGGATCTTGAGCAGCGGGTTCGACGGCGTCTCGGCCCACACGTAGCGGGTCGTCGGCCGCATGGCGGCGCGCACCGCGTCGAGGTCGTTGAGGTCGACAGCGCTCACCTCGATGCCGAACCGGCTGTGGACCTGCGCGATCTGCCGCCACGTCCCGCCGTAGACGTCGTCGGCCATGACCACGTGGTCGCCGGGGGACAGCAGCCGGAACACGGCGTCCTCGGCGGCGAGCCCGGAGGCGAAACAGACGGCCTCGTCGGTGTCCTCCAGGGAGGCCAGGCACTCCTGCAGGGCCGTCCGCGTCGGGTTACCCGTCCGGGCGTACTCGTAGCCGGTGTGCTCCCCGACCCGCGGCTGCGCGAACGTGGAGGTCTGGTAGATCGGGACCGTCACCGCGCCGGTCCGTGGGTCGGGGTCCTGACCCACGTGGATCGCGCGGGTGTCGAAGGCCAGCGGGTGGCCGTCGTTCGGCGCGTGGTCATCGGTGGAGCGGCTCATCACAACCTCCGTCAGCTGTCTCGGCCGGCGAGGAACGTCAGCACGTCCGCCCGCGTCAGGACCCCGATGGCCCGGCCACCGTCGTGGGCCAGGACGGCCGGGGCGCCCCCCGCCAGCGCGCCGAGCACCTCGTCGAGGGGAGCGTCGCTCGCGGCGACCGGCAGTGGTGGCTGCAGCACCTCGACGATGGGGCGGCTCATCACCGAGGCGTCCCGCAGCGCCGCGTCGAGCAGGGCGTTCTCACGGACCGATCCGATGATGTCGTCCGGGCGTGCGTCGTCGTGGATGCCGTCGCGGAACACCGGCATCTGGGAGACCCCGTACTCCTTGAGCAGCGCGATGGCGTCCGAGACCAGCTCCTCGGGGTGCAGGTGCACCAGCGGCGGCAGGTCGTCACCCTTGGTGGCGACGACGTCGCCGACGGTCCCTGCGCTGGAGGTGTGCTCCACGAAGCCGTGTTCGGCCATCCAGACGTCGTCGTAGAACTTCGACAGGTACCCGCGGCCGGAATCGGGGAGCAGCACGACGATGGTGGCGTCGGCCGGCTGGGTGGCGGCGTAGCGGTGGGCGGCCACGAGCGCCGTGCCGCACGAGCCCCCGACGAGCAGGCCCTCCTCGCGGGCGGCGCGACGGGCCATGGCGAACGATTCCTGGTCGGAGACCCGCTCCCAGACGTCCACGACGTCCGGGTCGAAGCTCGGGGGCCAGAAGTCCTCCCCGATGCCCTCGACGAGGTAGGGACGGACCGTGTCGCCGGAGTAGAGCGAACCCTCCGGGTCGGCACCCACGACGGTCACCCCGGGCTTGCGCGCCTTGAGGTAGCGCCCGACCCCGGTGGCGGTCCCGCCGGTGCCGACCCCGACGACGAACGCGTCGATCTGCCCGTCGGTCTGCCGCCACAGCTCCGGGCCGGTGGAGAACGTGTGCGTCGTGGGGTTGGCCTGGTTGAAGTACTGGTTGGGCTTGAAGGCGTTCGGCTGCGACGCGAGCTGGTCGGACACCGAGTAGTAGCTACGCGGGTCGTCGGGCTCGACGGCGGTCGGGCAGACCACCACCTCGCTGCCGTAGGCCCGCAGCAGGGAGATCTTGTCCTGGCTGACCTTGTCCGGGACGACGAACACGCAGCGGTAGCCCTTGCGCGCCGCGACGATGGCGAGCCCGACGCCGGTGTTGCCCGAGGTCGGTTCCACGATCGTGCCGCCGGGCTGGAGCTCACCGGCCGCCTCCGCGGCCTCGATCATCGCGATCCCGATGCGGTCCTTGACCGAGCCGCCGGGGTTGAGCATCTCCAGCTTGGCGATGATCGTCGGGGGGACGTCCTGCGACAGCCGGTCGAGCGCGACCAGGGGGGTGTCGCCCATCAACGCGATCAGGTCGGGGGCGACCTCCCGACCGCGATCGTCGAGGTGGCGACGGGGCAGCTCGAGGGGATCGTGCTCGATCCCCACCGTGCGCCGGTAGACGGAACGGTCCGTCACGTCGATCGTGTCACCCATGGCAGCTCCCTTGACGCCCGCGCGGTGGCGCTTCCACGCCGCGGCCCTGCAGGCCGTCGGGGGAATCCTACGGGGCCGAGGGTGCCCGTCCGGCCGTGAATGGCGCGAGTCGGCGCGGTCAGGGGCTCAGCGCGCGCACGGTCTCGACGAAGACGTCCAGTCCCGCCTTGGGCCGTTCGTGCCAGCTCGGCATCTGCCAGGTCTCCCAGGTGTAGCCGTTGGTGGTGACGGACCGTTCGCCGATCCCGATCGAGATCCCGAGTCGGTCGACCGGGGCGGTCTCGAGGACGCCGTCCGCGTCGACGCGCAGCCCCGATCGTGCGGACGGATCCGCGAGCCCCACCGTCGCCCACGGGAGCCGGATCGTGACGATCCCATCCTGCTCGTCCCACATCGCCAGCGAGTCGAACGCCGGGTCGTGCGGGTCCGTGGTGCCGCGCCGCAGGGCCCCGATCTCCTGCTCCTCGGCGGGCAGCATCTCACCGGTGAGCGGGTGGGGGTAGGGGCGGTTGAGCATCAGCCGCTGCGGTCGCCAGGCCGCCGGGTCGGCCCGCAGCTGGGCCTCGTCGATCTCGAGCATCCCCAGCGCGGCGCCGTTGACCCAGGCGTGCGGGTCGAGCGCGCTGCGCACCCAGGCCTGGGCCACCTCGCCGTCGGACGGCACGGTGACGGCGTGGGTGGCCCCCGGGTCGCGTCCGGCTGGCGCGCCGTCGGTGATCTGTCCCGGCCACAGCGTCAGGTCGATCGCCAACTCCTCGGTGCGCGGCGCCTGGTCGAGCACGATCCGCAGGGACAGGTAGGCCTCGTCGTGGGTCGCGCGGACCTCACGGACGTCGTCGCGGCCCTCGTTGATCACCTGACTGTCGGCGAGCCACTCGTCCTCGTCACCCCCCACCAGGACGCGACGTACCGGGCCGGGCGCGTGGTCGATCAGGCCGAAGTGCTGCTCGTTGGTCCAGACGTTGTCCCACAACGCGCGTCGCTCCCCCGGGACCTCGAGGTCGAGGGTGTTCCACGTCCGCTTGAACCACTCGTCCTGCCAGGCGAAGACGAGACCACCGGCGAGTTCGAGCTCCGCGATGACCTGGAGCAACTCGGCGTTGATGGCCATCTGCGTGCGCTCGTCGTGACCGCCCTGGTCACGGCCGAGGGGGCCGTTGTGCGCGCTGCCCAGCGACGAGGGCACGCCGAACTCGGTGACCATCAGCGGCATCCCGTCGTGGTGGTCGCGGAGCTTGGTGAGGTAGCCGGCGTAGGGATCGATGCGACCACGGTGCTCGAAGTCGGCGATGCCCGGCTCGTAGCGTTGGAAGTCCGGGTAGTACGGGTAGGCGTGGTAGCTCGCGAACGTCCCCCCCGGCCAGGCGCTGGTCGGCAGGACGTTGTTCGCGTCGACCCCGACGAGGTCCTCGATGTCCAGCGGCTCCTCGGGGTGATCGAGCGGGTCGGTCGTCGGCCAGTTGTTGAACGTCAGCGGCATGGTCAGCCCGCGATCGGCGAGCTCCGCCGCCAGATGGTCCATCATCTCCGCGAGCCAGGACTCGGTCGGGCTCGCCGCCGCGGTCGCCCGGAAGTAGCGCCCCTCGTACGGCGGGTGTCCCGCGTTGGTCGCGTCCGAGGCGAAGGTCGCCTCGGGGTCCCACTCGACCCCGATCGCCCACGCCATCAGCCACGGGGTCACGTCCGCGGTGTAGTGCCCGTCGGCGTGCCCGGGCTCGGGGGCGATCCGAGCGTCGCCGTGCACGACGTCCACCGCTCGGCTCAGCTCGTCACGGAACCCCTGTCGGACCTCGCGGTCGAACAGGTCCCCGGTCTCGATGAACCGCTCCTCGGGGATCCAGACCCCGTGCATGAGGTAGACGGGACGGTCGGGGTTCGCCTCGTTGAAGGCGGCCAGCTCCTCGTAGAAGTGCGGCGGGAGGATCGTGTAGATCCGCACGACACGCAGCCCCATGTCCGCCATCATCGGCAGCCACCGGCGCACGTCCTCGCGGCTGAGTGCGACCTCCCCGGGCGCGGTGCCCGGGACGGTCGCGCCGAGGTTCACCCCCGGCAGGAAGTCCCGACGGCCGCTCCGCGTGAACAGCTCCAGACGCGTGCCGTCGACGGCCGCCACGGCGTCGAGCCCGCCGAGTTGTTCCGGCGCGGGTGCCCAGGACGGCGCACGCTCCGTCTGCGCGGCGACGGCACCGAGGCCGAGTGCCAGCAGGCCGACGAGCACGCCAGCGACGGTCAGGCGACGCACGGCGCGGGTGGTCATGGGCTGCTCCGGTCGAGGTGTGGGTCGGGTCGGCCGCGGGCGGCGGACCCGACGCTGGTCAGGTCGTCGTGGTCGTGGTCGGGGCCAGGACGAACCCCTCGCGGTGCATCGTTCCCCAGTCGGTTCGGCCCCTCAGCCAGCGACTCAAGCCGCGCAGGCGCCAGTACACGGTCAGCTGGCGGTACCCGAACGGCTCGATCACGGCCCACAGGATCAACCGCAGCCGGTCGCGGGGAGAGCCGACACGCTCGAAGCTGAACTCCTCCAGCGCGATGGCGAGCAGGCTGAGCAGCAGCCCCCACCCGTAGGCGACGAGCAACAGCAGCAGCGCGAAGGACCCGTCGACCGCTCCCAGGGCGAGCGCGACCCCGACCGCGACGAGGCCGAGGAGTTCGACCACCGGTGCCAACAGTTCGAGCAGCAGGAACGTCGGGGCGACGAAGGTCCCGAGCACGCCGTAGCGCGGGTTGCCCATCATGCGGCGGTGGCGCCACAGGGCGTCCGCCAGGCCCCGGTGCCAGCGATCGCGTTGGCCGGCGAGGACGCGAAGGCTGGAGGGGACCTCGGTCCAGGCGATCGGGTCCGGGAGGAACTCGACGCGGCTGGGGACGCCGGCCTCGACGCCTCGGCGACGGATCTTGGCGATCAGCTCCATGTCCTCGCCGACCGTCGCCGCCTCGTAGCCACCGGCCAGCAGCACGGCCTCCCGGTCGAACAGGCCGAACGCGCCGGAGATGATCAGGTTGCCGCCCAGTCGGTTCCAGCCGAGGCGCCCGAACAGGAAGGCGCGCAGGTACTCGACGGTCTGGATCCCGGGCAGGATCTGCCGGGGGACCCGCCGCTCGAGGACCCGGCCGTGGCTGACCTCGGACCCGTTGACGACCCGGATGGTCCCGCCGACGGCGACGACCCGCGGATCGCGCAGGAACGGTCGCACCATGCGCAGCAGCGCGTCGCTCTCGACGAGCGTGTCGGCATCGAGCGCACAGGCGAGCTCGCCGGTGATGACGTTCAGCGCCGCGTTGAGCGCGTCCGCCTTCCCGCCGTTGTCCTTGTCGACCACCACCAGTCGGGGGTGCAGGCGCGAGCGGTACAGACCACGGATCGGTGCGGTGTCCAGTCGACGTCGGAACACCGGCTCCACCGGGGCGAGCGCGAACGCGTCGGCGAGCCGGGCGAGGGTCTCGTCGGTCGAGCCGTCGTTGACGACCACGATCTCCATCCGCGGGTAGCGCAGCGCCAGCAGCGCACGCACGCTCTCGACGATGGTCGCCGCCTCGTTGTGCGCGGGGGCGAGCACGCTGATCGGTGGCGCGACCTCCGAGCCCAGCAGCCGGCGGGGATCGTCGCACCAGGTGGTGCGGTGGTGGCGTCCGAGGGACAGGCCCGCGCTGGTGATCAAGACGGTCTGGAACACGTTGAAGGCCACGAAGTAGGCCAGGACCAGCAGGTTCGCCGCGGCGAGGATCAGCAGCAGGGTCGACATCGTTCAGCTCGCGACGCGGAGTTCGGGCAGATCGAGCACCTGGCGGGCCATGTCCCGGGCGAACGCGTCGGGACTGTCCAGCGCCCGCCGGAGGGTGAGCATCCCCGGTGCACCCAGCCGGCGCAGGGACAGGCCGGCGGCGAGCCGCACGTCCCATGCGGGGTCGGACAGGCAGGCGGCCAGCTGCGGGGTGGCGGGCCAGTGCCCCACGCGGGCGATCCCCGCGGCGGCCGCGGCGCGCACCGCCCCGTCGTCGTCGGTGAGCGATGCGGTCAGGGTGGCGGCGGAGGCGGCCGCCCCGATGGCGGCGGTGAGCCGGACGGCACCGACGCGGACCCTCGGATCGGAGTGGGCGGCCAGTTCGGCCGCCATCGGCGCCATCGCGACGTGGGCGACCTGGACGGCGACGTCGAGCAGGTCCGGGACCGTGTGCGGCGCGACGTCGGTCGCGCCCCGCCGCTGCAGGACCGCGCTCGTCGCGGCGCCACACCGAACGAGCGCGTCCTTGGCCGCGAAGGCCACCGCGGGTTCCCCATCCGCGAGCAGCCCGAGCAGGCGGACGATCCCCGGCTCGGTGGGGTCGTTGACGACCAGGCGGACGGACTCGGCCCGCACGGCGGCGGAACGGTCCTGCAACAGGGCGGACAGCGAGCTCGGGCCCGCGCCGACGTTGCTCAGGATGCGCACGCCGCGCAGTCGTCGCGTCGGGTTGGTGCTCTGCGTCCAGCGCTCGCCGGTCGCGGTCAGCCCGACCCGCTCGGCCACCAACGTGATCGTGGCCAGTTGCTGCCCGCTGACGGCACGTCCGAGCGCACCGAAGAGCTCGGTCTGCTGCCGGATCCCGAGGGCGGCGACCGCCTCGACCGCACCCTCGAGCGTGCCGGTGCCCAGGCTGAGCTGGGTGAGCGCGCCCGTCGCCGCGCGGACCCGGCCCGCACGGTGGGGCTCGCGGACCCGGACCCAGACGGCGTGCGCGAGGGAACCGATCGCGAGGAGCAGGACCAGGCCGACCAGGGCGAGGCCGGCGGACCACAGCAGATCGCGGATCACGGTCGTGCCTCCAGTGCGCCACGGACCCGTTCCATGAGGACCGGGAGGCTGAAGGGCTTGGCGACGTGGTCGTTGGCGCCGGCCTCGAACGCGGCGACCGTCTCCGCCTCGGTCACGAGGCTGGTGACGACGATGACCCGCGTCTCCTTCAGGGTCCCGGCCTCGGACAGTCGGCGCAGGATGGTGAAGCCGTCGTGCCCCGGCAGATCGACGTCGAGCAGCACGAGCCGCGTGCGGACCGGGGGATGGGGGCCGGTGAGCAACTGCAGCGCCTCCTGCCCGTCCGCGATGTGGCGGGTCCGCCAGCCACGCGAACGCAGCGCCTCGAGCAGCAGCTCCGCGAGGACCTGGTCGCTCTCGATCACCGCGACGTCCACGAGCTGCTGTGCGGCGGGGTCCTGCCCGACGGTGCCGGCGACGACGCGATCCCCGCCGCCCGCACGTGCGTGGCGCAACGACTCCCCGGCCGCGCGGCGCACGGCCTGGACGTCCCGGCCGTCCGTGGGCAGGGCGGCGACGCCGGCGGACAGCGTGACCTGGATCGGGACCCCGCTGGACGACGTCAGCTTCAGACGCTCCAACGATGCGGACAGCATGCGGAGCCTCGTCGCGGCCTGGTCCCGGTCCGCGCCGTGGAAGGCCACGAGGAACTCCGAAGCCCCCAGGCGGGCGATCACGTCCGTCTCGCGGAAGGCGTGGCGGAGCCGGCCGGCCACGGCCTGGAGGACCTCGTCACCGAGGGCACGTCCGTACAGCTCGTTCAGACGCCCGAATCCGTCGACCTGGATCGCACCCAGCGCCAGCGGGGTGCCCTGCCGCGTCGCGACCGACGCGAGACGGTCGATCGCGCGCAGCCCGCCGGCCTCGTTGGCCAGTCCCGTCAGGGGATCGAGGTCGGCCTGTTTCTGCTGGACGCGGGCGCGCACGATCAGGTGGCGGGCCCGCGCGGCCACGTCGCCGGGTTCGGCGGTGGGTGTCAGGACGTCGTCGCAGCCGGCGGCGTACAGGCGGGCACTCGCGGACCCGTCCTCGGTGACCAGGGCGATGATCGGCAGGGTCGAGCGCCCGGCATCGGCGCGCACGATGCGGCACAGCGTCTTGATCCCCTCGGGATCGGCCATCGCGATCAGCAGGTCGGGGCGCTGGGCGACCACGACGTCCCACGCGTCACGCACCGCGGCCACCTCGACGGTGTCGATGGCCGAGCCCCGGAGCGCGACCGCCAGCTGGCCGGCATCCGGACCGTCGACGGCATCGGGCCCGCGCCACAGCAGTGCGCGCGCATCGCCGAGCCGTTGTCCCGTGATCAGTGCCGTGGCAGCGTCGACCGCATCGCGGGGGCTCGCATCCGAGGGGAGCACCTGCCCGAAGCCGACCCGGGCCAGCTCCAGACGCTCGTCGAGCCCCTCGTCGATCGAGACAGCGATGCTGGCGGGAGGGACGGAGCCGAGCAACGCGTCGAGCGGGGGGTGGCTCGTGGTGAGGTCGGCCACGAGGGTGTCGGGCGCGTGGCGCAGCACCTCCAGCAGCCCGGGGATGTCGTCGGCTGATCGTGCGTGCAACCCCCGGATCGCCGCCTCCCGACGGACCTGTTCGGCCCAGACGCCGTCCTCGCTGTAGACCACGAGCGAGGCCCAGCCGGCGACGGCCTCGGTCCCGTCGGGATCCCGTTGGGGTGGCGTGAGGTGCCGGCGCAACGCGGCGAGGTCCTCGCAGACCTGCAGGATGCGCGGATCGTCCACGGCCTCGATGGCGGGGAGGTGCGTCGCGACCGACAGCGCCCGGGCTGCGGCCTCGCCGCGACCGTGGCTGGCCGTGTCCGTCGCGACGGCGTGCACGGCGGCGAGCGCACGCTCGGTCAGTTCGCGGTCACCGGTGCCGTCGAGGGCACGCGCGGTCGCTTCCTCCACGACCAGCAGTTCGTCGAGCAGTTCCGCGCGGACCTCGCTCCAGCGGCGGCGACGATCGGTCGTCGCACCGTCGGGTCGGGTGACCGTGGTCTCCGAGCGGGGGGCATCGACGGGCTCGCGGTCCGGGTCCGCGCCCTCGGTCCTCGGTGCATCGCCGGCCCGAGCCGGGGCAGC
>JAFIEQ010000114.1 GCA_020832455.1 Nitriliruptoraceae bacterium | reverse complement strand
CCCCCCCCGCGCCGGCCCCCCGCCGCCGCCGACCGCGGCGGCGCCACGCCCGGGGCCGGGGTCGCGGCGCGGGGGTGCCGGGACCGGCACGGCCCCGGGACCCACCGTCGCGCCCCGCAGCTGGCGGGAGTTGCGCCGTCCCACCGACGCGCGGGTGGTGGCCGGCGTCGCGATCGGGCTCGCCCGCTACCTCGGCGTCGATGTCGTGATCGTGCGGATCGCCTTCGGGGTCCTCGCGTTCGCCGGCGGGGTCGGGGTGCTGCTGTACGGGGCGCTGTGGGCGCTCGTGCCCCGCGCCGACGGGCCGGTCGCCCCCACGCGCCCGGCCACGATCCAGCAGGCCGTGGCGCTCGGCATGATCACCCTGGGGGTGCTCGGGCTGCTGCGCGCGGTCGGGCTGTGGTTCGGGGACGCGCTGGTCGTCCCGATCGTGCTGGCTGCCGCCGGGTCCGCCGTCGTGTGGACCCGCGGGGACGGCACGACCCGGGCCGCCTGGACCCGGCTCGGCGCTCGGCTGCCGACGCGCGCGATGGCCAGCGCCGGCAGCGCCCCGGTCTCACCGGTGCGCGTCGTGGTCGGCACGCTGCTGGTCGCCGGAGCGATCGCCGGCTTCCTCGCGGCCAACGATGCGCTCGTGGCGGTGCGCGACCTCGGGCTCGCCGTGGTGGCCGCCCTGATCGGCATCGGGTTGCTGTTCGGGCCCTGGCTGTGGCGGGTCCGCGGGGAACTGCTCGCCGAGCGGGCCCAGCGCGTCCGCCAGGAGGAGCGCGCCGATATGGCCGCGCACCTGCACGATTCCGTGCTGCAGACCCTGGCCCTGATCCAGCGTGCGGACGAACCCGCACGGATGGTGACCCTCGCCCGCCGCCAGGAGCGCGAGCTGCGGGCGTGGCTCTACGGGCAGGGGCGTGCCACGGATGCCTGGACCACGCTCGGCGACGGGTTCGCGGCGTTGGTCGAGGAGGTCGAGGCCACCTACGACGTGGTGGTGGAGCTGGTCACCGTCGGGGATGCGCCGCTCGACGAGGCCGGCAACGCCCTGCTCGGCGCGACCCGGGAGGCCGTCGTCAACGCGGCCAAGCACGCCCGGACCCCGACCGTCGACGTCTACCTCGAGGTCGAGGAGGAGCGGATCTCCTCGTTCGTGCGCGACCGCGGCGTCGGCTTCGATGCGGGGCGCATCCCCGACGACCGGCAGGGCATCCGTCGTTCGATGCGCGATCGCATCGCCCGTGTCGACGGGCAGGTGACCCTGCACACCGCCCCGGGTGACGGCACCGAGGTCGAGCTCGAGGTCCCTCGCCGATCGGGCCGCGCCCACGACCGCCACCACGACAGCGAGCAGGGCGCGCCGTGAACCCGATCGCGCCGCACGACCGCGACACCCGACCGCGCAGCGACCGCCAGGGAGCGACATGAGCGACCAGACCCGCGTGTTCCTCGTCGACGACCACGCGCTGTTCCGCGCCGGCGTCCAGTCCGAACTCGGCGGGAGGGTGACCATCGTCGGTGACGCCGGCGACGTCGACACCGCCATCCAGGGCATCCGCCGGACCCGGCCCGACGTCGTGCTGCTCGACGTGCACATGCCCGGGGGCGGGGGCCGGGCGGTGCTCGAGGCGATCCGCGCGGAGCAGCCCGACGTGACCTTCCTCGCGCTGTCGGTCTCCGACGCCGCCGAGGACGTCATCGCGGTGATCCGCGCGGGCGCACGCGGCTACGTCACCAAGACCATCGCGCCCGACGACCTGGTGCAGGCCATCGTGCGCGTGCACCAGGGCGATGCGGTGTTCGGACCGCGCCTGGCCGGGTTCGTGCTGGACGCCTTCGCCGGGGACCTGCCTGCCGACATGCGCACCGAGGATGCCGAGCTCGACCAGCTCACGACCCGGGAGAAGGAGGTCCTGCGCCACATCGCGCGGGGCTACACCTACCGCGAGGTGGCGGGCCGACTGCACATCTCGGTGAAGACCGTGGAGACCCACGTGTCGTCGGTCCTGCGCAAGCTGCAGCTGTCCAACCGCCACGAGCTGACGGTCTGGGCAGCCGGTCGCGACCTGCTCTGACCGCGCGACCGTCCGGCCGCAGCCGGTCCGGCGCTGACCGGGGCAGGGCGGCACGACGCGAGCCTCGGGGCAGGGCGGCACGACGCGAGCCTCGGGGCAGGGCGGTTGCGTAGCGAACGCCGCACACCGCGCGTCGATCGCTACGCAACGCCCCGGAACGGCCCCGACGGGGAGCGCCCCCACCGGTGACCGGGGGGGGGGCGGGGGGGGGGGCGGCCCCCCCCGGGGGGCGGGGGGGGGGCGCCTCCGTGCTGCCGAGGGGACCGATCAGGCCTCCTCGCCGACCTTGGCGATCGTGCCGTCCGCGATGTCCGCGCGGTAGCCGAGGATCTCCTTCTTGATGACGCGCGCCAGGATGTAGAGCCCCAGCACGTTGGGGATCGCCATCAGGAACAGCATCGAGTCGGAGATCCCGATGACCGGGCCGAGCGCGAGCGACGCGCCGATCACCACGAAGATGCAGAAGATGACCTTGAAGACGGTCTCCGCGGTCTGCGAGTCGTTGAAGATGTAGCCGGTCGCCTTCATCCCGTAGTAGCTCCAGGTGAGCATCGTGGAGAAGGCGAACGCGACCACCGCGACGGCGAGCACGTTCGGGAACCAGGGGATCACGGTCGCGAACGCTGCGGAGGTGAGGGCCACCCCGCCGAGCTCGCTGGCTGCCGGGTCGGCGGCCGCGCCGGTGATCACGATGATCAGCGCCGTCATGGTGCAGACGATGATGGTGTCGAAGAACGGCTCGAGCAGCGCGACGTGCCCCTCGGACGAGGGGTGGCTGGTCTTCACCGGTGCGTGCGCGATCGCCGCGGAGCCGATCCCGGCCTCGTTGGAGAACGCCGCACGCTGGAACCCGACGATCAGGGCGCCGATGATCCCGCCGGTCGCACTGTCCAGACCGAACGCACCGGCGAAGATCTCGCCGAAGGCGGCCGGGACGAGCTGCAGGTTGGAGACGATGACCACCGCGGCGGCGATCAGGTAGATCGCGGCCATCAGCGGGACCAGCTTCTCCGTGACCCGGGCGATGGACTTGATGCCGCCGATGATGACGAGCCCGACGAAGAACGCGAACGCGACCCCGACGACCCACCGCAGCGACACGAACGGGCTGTCCGCGCCACCGGTGACGGCGATGATCTGCGCCGTGGCCTGGTTGGCCTGGAACATGTTGCCGGCGCCGATCGAACCGCCGATGGCGGAGATCGCGAAGAGGATCGCCAGGATCTTGCCGGTGCGCACGCGCCCGGTGAGCTCCGCGATGCCGGTCTCCAGGTAGTACATCGGCCCACCGGAGATGGTGCCATCGTCACGCTGGCGGCGGTACTTCACGCCGAGGGTGCACTCGGCCATCTTGGACGACATCCCGAGCACGCCGGCGACGATCATCCACAGCGTCGCGCCCGGTCCACCGATCGCGATGGCGACCGCGACCCCGGCGATGTTGCCGAGTCCCACGGTGCCCGACAGCGCGGTGGCCAACGCCTGGAAGTGGGTGACCTCCCCGGCGTCGTCGGGACGCGTGTAGCGGCCGCGGATCAGATCGAGCGCGTGCCCCGGCCCGCGGACGTTGAGGAAGCCGAGGTAGACGGTGAAGAACGCACCGGCGGCGACGAGCCAGAGCACGATCAACGGCAGGTTGACGTCCCCGATGGAGATGGAGAAGAAGACGATGCCTTCGATGAAGCTGGAGATCGGGTCGAGGACCTCGGCGATCCGGTCGTCGACGCTCTGGGCGAGGATCGGGGCGCCTGCGGCGCTGGCCGCGCTCACGGGACCACCGTCACGGGCACGTCGGCGATCTGGATCAGCTGGCTCGGCACGCTGCCGAAGATCTTGGTCTTCATGCGACTCTCTCCAGTGCGGCCCACGAGGATGTGGGCCGAGTCGTACTCCCGCGCGAAGGCGACGAGGAGTTCCGCCCGGTCCCCGTGGCGGATGACCGGGATCACCTCGACCCCGTCCCCGATGGACGCGACCAGCGGGTCGACGATCTGGGTGCGTGCTGCCTCGAGTTCCTCCTCACGGCGCTGATGGCGCCGTTCGTTCTCCTCCGGGGTCGTGAACGAGTAGGGCGACCAGGGGATGACGTGCGCAAGCACGAGTCCCACCCCCAGCGCCTTCGCCCGGTCACGGGCGAACTCCACCGCTCGTCTGCTGGCATCGCTGTTGTCGACACCGACGAGGACCGTTCCGGCCATGCGTGGCTCCCTTCGATAGCGGCACGCGGACACCCACACGTCCGCGGCCGGACCCGGACCGACCTGGTGGTGTCGAGGCACACCCCACGAGCCACACCGCTGGCGTCCGGGCCAACTCCCACGGGCCAACACCCGCGCGGCGCGGACCCTAGGTAGCACCACCCTCGGGGTGACCGAGACGCCGATGAGCGCGCTGGGCGTTCCGCCTAGCGCTCACACCGGCACCACCCGCCACATGCGCCACACGGGAGGTCGGATCCGCCATCGCACCGTGCTCAGGGCCTGTCCACGGTCCCCGGCGCCGCCGCGATCCACCCGCTGACGAACTTCGGCACCAGCAGCGCGGCGAGCACGAGCAGCGGCACCACCCACCCGCCCGTCTGCTCGCGCACGATCCCGATCGTCACCGGTCCGAAGGCAGCGATGAGGTAGCCGATCCCCTGCACGAGCGACGACAACGCGATCGTCCCGGCGGTCGTCGACGCGCGCAGCCCGATCAGCACCATCGCCAACGGGAAGGCCCCGAGCCCGATCCCGAGCAGCACCGCCCAGATCCACGGCGCCGCCGCGGGGGCGACGATGAGGCCGATGTAGGCCACCGCCGAGCAGGCCGTCAGCCCGACCACCCAGGGACGCTGATCCGGGCGGCGTGCCGCGAGCCCGGGGATCAGCAGGGAGATCGGTGCCCCGAGTCCCATGGTCACCGCGAGCAGCAACCCGGCGGTCCCCGGGGCGATCCCCGCATCACGGAAGATGTTCGGCAACCACCCCATCGTGGTGTACGCCTCCAGGGCCTGCAGCCCGAAGAAGACCGTCAACGCCCACGCCTTCAACTGCCGGTGCACCGGCGGTCGGCTCACGGCATCCCCACCGACCGGGTGCGACGCGGTGGGTGCCGCGCCGGCGGTTCCCGCCAGCTCGGGCGCGCCGGCCACGGGCAGGCCACCCACGTCCCCCGGTCCCCCGGAACCGCCCGGACGAGGACCCGACCGACGGCGATCGCGGAACAACACGACCGCCCACGGCACCAGCGCCAACGCCGCGGGCAACGCCCAGAACCCGAGCCCCGCGCGCCAGCCCCCGAAGGCCTCGGCGATCGGCACGGTCGCCGCCGCCGGCACCGCGACGCCGAGGCTGATCGCGAGCGAGTACCACCCGGTCATGCGCCCGACGTCGTCGGGGAACCACGCCTTGACCAGCACGGGCAGCAGCACGTTGGCCACCGCGATGCCCACCAGCGCGAGCAGCGAGGTCAGCAGCAGCACCGCGATGTCCGGGATCGCCACGCGCAGCGCCAGCCCGGCGCTGAGCAGCACCAGCGCCCCGACGACGGCCGGTTCGGTCCCGAAACGACGACCGACGCGGGCACTGACCAGCCCGACGAGCCCGAAGGCGACCGCCGGGAGCCCGGTGAGCACCCCCGCCAGCGCATCGCCCATCCCGAGGTCGAGCTGCATCTCACGCAACACCGGTCCGACGCTGCTGACGGCACCACGCAGGTTCAGGGCGGTGGCCACCAGTGTGACGCCCAGCAGCAGCCCGAACCGCCCCGTCGGCGGCGAGGTCATCCGCTCACGCCCGCAGCCGCCGGGCCCGACGGCCCAGCTCGCGTCGGTCCGCGGCGAGATCGGTACCCAGCACCTCGCCGTCGACGAGGACGGCCTCGCCCCCGACGAACACGTGCTGCGCCTGCCGATCGGGTCCGAGGACCAGCCCGTCGACCGGATCGGCGATGTCGACGACGTCGTCCATCGGCCACACCACGACGTCGGCCCGGGCTCCGACCTCGAGCCGTCCGAGCTCGTCGTCGACACCGAGGCAGCGCGCGCCACCGACCGTGGCGAGCTCCAGCGCCTGCACCGGGGTCAGCGCATCGGCGCGGCCCTCACGCAGCCGGGCGGTGTACAGCGCCTGGCGCATCTCCGGCGCGAGCATGCCCTGCTCGTTGGAGGCCACCCCGTCGACCCCGAGCCCGACGGGCACGCCGGCCGCCACCAGGTCGGCGGTGCGACACATCCCGGCGGCGAGACGGGCGTTGGACGACGGGCAGTGGGCCACCCCCGCGCCGGCGGCTGCGAGTCGTGCCACCTCGGCGTCGTCGAAGTGGATGCCGTGCGCGTACCAGACGTCGTCGGCGACCCAGCCGAGGTCCTCCATCACCTCCAGTGGTCGCTTGCCGAACCGGGCGAGACAGTCGTCGATCTCGTCGGTCGTCTCCACGAGGTGGGTGTGCAGCTTCAGCCCACGGGCGCGGGCCACCTCGGCGGAGCCACGCATCAACGCGGGGGTGACGCTGAACGGGCTGCAGGGCGCGACGGTCACGTGGATCCGCTCGCCGTCGTGCCACCGGTCGGCGACCCGCTCGGTGGAGGCGAGGATCGCGTCGAGGTCCTCGACCACCGCATCCGGCGGCAACCCACCATCCGACTGGCCGAGATCCATCGACCCGCGGGCGAGGTGCAGCCGGATGCCGAGCCCGAGCGCCGACTCGGCCAGCGCGTCGAACACGGTGTCGTCACCCCGGGGCACGAGGTAGTGGTGATCGGCGGCGGTGGTGCACCCGGAGCGCAGCAGTTCGGCGAGCCCGACCCGCGCCGCCGCAGCGACGTCCTCCACCTCGATGCGGGCCCAGACGGGGTAGAGGGTCGTCAGCCAGGTGAACAGGTCGCACCCGGTCGCCCACCCCCGGGTCAGCCACTGGTAGAGGTGGTGGTGGGTGTTGACCAACCCGGCCGTGATCAGCGTGCCGTCGACCCGCTGCTCGACGTCACCGGGTTCGGCGGCCACCGTGCCGACGGCCGCGATGCGGCCGTCCGCCAGCGCCAGATCGCCCGGCTGGCGCGCGCCCCGCAGGACCAGTCGTGGACCGCCCGGGGTGCCGGGTCGGGCGCCGGGAGCGGACGGGGGCGGGGTCGCGTGATCCATCACGGGAGCCTACTGGGCGACATCCGTCACCCGTCGGCAACGTCGAGGCGGCAGACTGCCCGGACCGGTCGCGGACACGACCGTGCCCGCGATCACGCCAAACGAGGACCGTCTCCATGACCTACCCGCTCGGGTCGAACCGCTACGGCAAGATCGGGGTGCACCTGGCCACCGTCGCCCGGGACGCCGATCGTCACACCTTCACCGACATCGAGGTGGAGGTGCTGTTGCAGGGCGACTTCGCGCCCGCCCACGTCGATGGCGTCAACGCCGACGTGCTGCCGACGGACACCATGCGCGGCACCTGCACCGCGTTGGCACGCGACGGCGTCGACCCGGTCGCGGACTACGCCCGCCGGGTGGCCGAGCGGCTCCTGGAGGCCTCCCCGGCCGCACGTTCGGTGGCCCTGGAGGTGGTGACGACGCCGTGGGAGCGCCTCGAGGTCGACGGCGTCGGCCACGACCACGCGTTCCGACCCGCGGCCGGGGGACAGCAGGTGCTGTGGTTCTCCCTCGAACGCGACGGCGAGGGACCCGTCGTCGAGGGCGGGGTACGGGGGCTGAAGGTGCTCAAGTCGACCGGGTCGGCCTTCTCCGGCTACCCGACCGACCGCTACACCACGCTGCCGGAGACCCGTGACCGGATCATGGCCAGCACCGTCGAGGCCCGGTGGGGCACGCGCGACGCGGCGGTGGACCACGCCGCGCTGGCCCACGCCGTCCCGGCCACCTTCTGCGCCCGCTTCGCGACCCACGACGAGTCCGAGTCGCTGCAGCACACCCTGCACGCGATGGGCAGCGCCGTGCTCGAGGCGCACCCGGAGGTGACCTGGATCCACTTCCGGATGCCCAACGAGCACCACAACACCGCGGACCTCGCGCCCTACGGGCTCGACAACCCCAACGTGGTGTTCGTCGTCGCGGGCCCACCGTCGGGGCTGATCGAGGGCACGGTCCACCGTCCCGGTGTCGAGGTCCCCGCGCGCTGGTGACCGCGACGACGGCCTAGCGTCCCCGTCTCCCCTCCCCCCACATCCCGAGAGGTCCCCGCATGTCCAGCATGGTGATCGTGACCGGCGGCTCGGGCGGGCTCGGCCGCGCACTGCTGCGCACCGCGCCACGTCCGGGCCTGCGTGTGGACGTCTCCCGCTCCGGGCCACCGCCGGAAGCGGACCGCCACCTCGCCGCGGACCTCAGCCGCCCAGAGGACTGGGCGTCGGTCGGGCAGGCGCTGCGCACGGTGATCCGCGACGAGCCGTGGGACGAGCTCGTGGTGGTGCACGCCGCCGGCACCATCGATCCGATCGGCTTCGCCGGGGAGGTGGACGACGAGGCCTACCAGCGCAGCGTGCTGATCGGTGCGAGCGGGCAGGTGCTCGGCCACCACGTGCTCGGCGCGCTGGGGGATCGGGCCGGTGCCGCGCAGCTGGTCATGGTCAGCTCCGGTGCGGGCGGCAGCGTCTACGCCGGCTGGACGTCCTACGGCGCCGGCAAGGCCGCGCTGGACCACTGGGTGCGCAACGCCGGCGAGGAGCAGCGCCAGGGGAGCGGCGCCCGGGTGCTGTCGATCGCGCCCGGCACGGTGGCCACCGCGATGCAGTCGGCCGTGCGGGACGCCGATCCCGAGGGGTTCCCCCGCATCGACAAGTTCCGCAGCCTGCACGAGGAGGGCGAGCTCGCCGACCCCGACGAGGCCGCGAGGGCCATGTGGCGCATCATCGACGATGCGTCGCACCCGAGCGGTGCCGTGCTCGACGTCCGTGACCACTGACCCCGACGCCGCGCACGCCGCACCCACCCCGATGGTGGGGCGCGTGGCACGGCTGCACTACGAGCACGGCCTGACCCACCAGCAGATCGCCGATCTGGTCGGGGTCTCACGGGTCAAGGTGACCCGGCTGCTGGCCGAGGCGCGGCGCACCGGCGTGGTCGAGATCCGGGTGCACAGCGACGAGCCGCTGTTCACCGAGCTGGAACTCGAACTGGCGACGCACGTCGGGCTCGACCGGGTGTTGCTGGCCCCCTCGTCGGCCGACGAGGACGCGCAGCTCGACGCCCTCGGGGCCGTCGGCGCCCGTTCGCTGCGCAGCCTGCTGGTGCCGGACGCCACCGTGGCCGTCGGGCTGTCGGCGTCGGTCGCGGCCATGGCCCGGCACCTGCGTGGCCTCGAGCGCCCCGACACCCGGTTCGTGCCGGCCACCGGCACGTGGCTCCCCGACGACGGCGCACCCCAGCACGACGACGTCGCGCAGGCGTTGGCGCGGGCGGTCGGGGCCCGAAGCTCCACGCTGCCGGCGCCGGTGCTGACCGCCACCGAGGAGGCGGCCAGCCACTACCTGCAGGAGCCCGCGGTCCGCGACGCCCTGGCGCGTGCCCGGCGCGCCGACGTGGCCGTGGTCGGGATCGGCGGGGTCACCAGTGGGAGCAGCCTGCTGCTGGACACGAGCCTGCCCCCCGACACGGTCGAGCAGCTGATCGCCGCCGGCGCGGTCGGGGGCATCGTGGCGAGCTTCCACGACGACCGGGGCCAGCCGATCGCCACCGACCTCGCCCGTCGCATCGTCGGGCTGACCGTGGAACAGCTGCACGCGATCCCGGTGCGGCTCGGGGTCGCGGGGGGTCCGGCCAAGCGTGCCGCGGTCGCCGGAGCGCTCCGCGGTCGCCACCTCACCGCGCTGGTCACCGACCACGACACCGCGCGGTGGCTACTGGGACACCTCGATCGAATCTCGCCCGCGGGCTGAACAATAGTTCATCCCTTGCACGGTTGTTCAGCCCCGTGGTAGGGTCGACGCATGGACACCTCCCCCTTGCGCCCCGTGCGTCTCGACCTGTCCGGCGAGCGCATCCTCGCGACCTACGTGGTCCACGGCTCCGCGGACCGGGCCCGGTCGGTGCTCGATCAGCTCGTCGTCGAGCAGACCATCGAGTTCCCGGCCGACCTCGTCCCCGACGACGACATCAAGCGACACGTCATCGCGACCGTGGAACAGCTCGACGCGCTCGACGCGGACCACTCGCGTGCCCTGGTCAGCTACGCGGCGGAACTCGCCGGTGGACAGCTCCCGCAGCTGATCAACGTCCTGTTCGGCAACATCTCGCTGGTCGACGGGGTCCGCCTGGTCGACGTCGAGCTCCCGCCGTCGCTGCTGGGCGCCTTCCCCGGCCCGCGCCAGGGCGTCGACGGCCTGCGCCGACGGTTCCTGCCGCACGGCGGACCACTGCTGGCCACCGCGCTCAAGCCCATGGGCACCCCGGTGGCCGACCTGGCCGCGATGGCCCACGACCTCGCCGCCGGAGGCATCCACCTCGTCAAGGACGACCACTCCTTCGGCAACCAGCCCTTCTCCACCTTCCGTGACCGCGTGCCGGCCCTGGCCGAGGCGGTCCGCCGCGCGAACGACCAGCGCGGCGAGCAGGCGTCGGTCTACCTGCCGGCGCTGAACCTGCGCGCGGAGGACCTCGACGCCGGCGTGGAGCTCGCGCTCGAGGCCGGGGCCGGTGGCCTGCTGCTGCTTCCCGGGCTCATCAGCCACGACCGCATGCGCGCCATCACCGCCTCGCTGCCCGAGGACATCGTCGTGATGGCCCACCCGTCGTTCCTCGGCCAGCTGGTGACCGACCCGAACGCCGGGTTCGCCCACGGCCTGCTCGTCGGCACCTTCGCGCGGCTGTGCGGCGCGGACGTGTCCATCTTCCCCAACCACGGGGGCCGCTTCAGCTTCACCCCGGAGACCTGCACGCGGATCGCCGCCGCCTGCCTCGAGGACCTGGGCGACATCGCCCCCTGCTGGCCGTCGCCCGGCGGCGGCATGTCGCTCGAGCGCGTCGGGGAGATGCTCGAGTTCTACGGCGAGGACGTCTGCCTGCTGATCGGCGGCGACCTGTACCGCGGCGACATCCCCACCCGGACACGACTGATGGTCCAGGCCATCGAGGAGGCACGGGCATGACCGACTGGCATCCCGAGGTCGAACGCACGGCACGCGGCATCCGACTGCGCGTGTTCGAACACGTGCTGCGCAACGGCGAGGGCTACCTCAGCCAGGCGCTGTCGTCGGCGGAGATCTTCGCGCTGCTCTACGGCCCGGTGCTCACGCTCGGCCCGGTCGACGGCCCCACGCTCCCCGCGCCCTTCGAGGGTGTGCCCGGCACGGACAACGACCGCTACCGCAGCGGGGGTCGCTTCAACGGTGCCCCCGCTCCTGACCGCGACCGCTTCATCTTCTCGCCCGCCCACTACGCGCTGGTGCTCTACGCCGCGCTGATCGAGGTGGGCCGCCTCGACGAGGAGGCGCTGCTCGACTTCAACGTCGACGGCTCCACGCTGGAGATGATCGGCGCGGAGCACTCCCCGGGGGTGGAGACCACCACCGGCTCGCTGGCGCAGGCGCTCAGCCAGGCCGCGGGCATCGCCATGGGCCGCCGGATGAAGGGCGAGACCGGCGCGACCTGGGTGATGATGTCCGACGGCGAGTTCGAGGAGGGCCAGACCTGGGAGGCGCTGTCGTTCGCGTCCTACCAGGGGCTCGACCGGCTCAAGGTCGTCGTCGACGCCAACGCCCAGCAGTGCGACGGCCGGATCGAGTCGGTCGCGAACATCGAACCGCTCGCCGACCGCATCACCGCCTTCGGGTGCGAGGCACGCGACGTCGACGGCCACGACCTCGACGCGCTCCACGAGGCGATGACGGCCGACAGTGACCGTCCCGTGGTCGTCATCGCGCGCACCAACCCGACCCAGGGCGTCCCGATCTTCGAGGACAAGGCGCCGCTGCTGCACACCCTGCGGTTCAGCTCCGACGACGAGAAGGCCCGCTACGAGGCCGCCTACCGGCAGATGGCAGAGGCGCACTGATGGAGATCGTCACCCGCCCCCACGTCCAGAACTTCATCGACTGGTCCGCGGACAAGCCCGAGGTCCTCGTGCTCAGCGCGGACCTGACCAACTCCTGCGAGGTCGGGCGCTGGCGCGACACCTACCCGGACCGGTTCATCTCCGCGGGGATGGCCGAGCAGAACATGATGGGCGTCGCTGCCGGGCTGGCCCGTGAGGGCTTCCAGCCCTGGATCCACACCTTCGCGGTGTTCATCTACCGGCGGCCCTACGACCAGCTCGCGATGTCGATCGCCTACCCGAACCTGCCGGTGCGTTTCGTCGGGTTCCTGCCCGGCATCGTGACCCCCGGCGGGGTCACCCACCAGGCCATCGAGGACGTCGCCATCATGCGCGCGACGCCCAACATGACCATCCTGGAGACTGGGGACGCCACGGAGGTCGAGTCGGTCCTCGACGTCGCCGCCGCGGTCGACGGGCCGGTCTACATCCGGATGCTGCGCGGGGCCCTGCCCCGGCTGTTCCCGACCGACGAGCCGATGGTGCTCGGCCGCTCACGGCTGTTGCGCGAGGGCGCGGCCGCGACGGTGCTCACGGCGGGGATCGCCACCGAGGAGGCGATGCGTGCCGGTGCCGCGCTCGCGGACGCGGGCATCGAGATCACCCACGTGCACGTCTCCACGCACAAGCCCTTCGGTGACGAGATCATCGAGGAGGTCCTGCAGCGTGGGCAGGGGCCGGTGCTGACCCTGGAGAACCACTCGATCATCGGTGGGCTCGGGTCCGCGGTGTCGGAGTACGTCACCGACCGCGGCATCGGCCGCAAGGTCGTGCGCCTGGGGCTGAAGGACACCTACGCCCACGGCGCGAGCAAGGCCCACCTGCTGCGCGAGTACGGCCTGGACGCCGCGGCGCTCGTCCACGCGATCGAACGTGAGCTCGAGGTCGAGCTCGGCATCGACGAGGCCACCCTGGACGCCGCGGAGATCGGCCCCGTGGGCGTCAACGCCGAATCGCTCTGACCGCCTCCACCACGCGAGCGCTCCCACCCCCCGGGGAGTCCTCAGCCGGAGGCGCGGGGGGGGGGGGGGGGGGGGGGGGGGGGGGGGGGGGGGGGGGGGGGGGG
>JAFIEQ010000113.1 GCA_020832455.1 Nitriliruptoraceae bacterium | reverse complement strand
CCAGCCCGCTCGCCGCGCGCCGCTCCATCCGGCCCCGCACCCACGCCCCCGGGCGCCACCGCGTCCTCGACCGTGAACCCCACGACCATCGGCAGCGTGCCGGCGTTGGCGAACCCGGCGGGCAGCGTGGCGAGCACGGGGCTCTCGGCCCGCGCGTCGACCAGCCCGCGCACCGCCGCGACGATGGCGGCACGGGTCACCTCGGCATCGTCGGGCTGGCCGGCTGCGAGCAGCTCATCCCGGCGCGCGGCCAGCAACCCGGTGGTCGTGTCGCCGGCGAGTACCTGACCGTCCCGCAGCAGCGCGACGAGCAGCCCACGGTTGGTCGTCACCCCCAGCAGGTCGGTGTCCTCGAGCGCCGACGCGAGCTGCCCGGCGGCCTCGAGCCGGCTCGGCGCCTGGGCGATGACCTTGGCCAGCATCGGGTCGAACTGGCTCGGCACCACGTCCCCGGCCGCGACCCCGAGCTCCCAGCGGATCGCGTCGCCCCCACCCGGCGCCAGCACCTCCACGGTCCCGACCGACGGCAGGTCGCCCCGGCGCGGATCCTCGGCGTAGAGGCGCACCTCGATCGCGTGCCCGGCCGTGACGAGCCGGTCCTGCGCGAGCCCCAAGGGCGCGCTGGCGGCGACCAGCAGCTGCTCACGCACCAGGTCGATGCGCTCGAGCAGGCCCGTCGTCGGCGAGCGGTGGCGGACCACCTCCTCGGTGACGGGGTGCTCGACCTGCAGCCGCGTGTTGACCTCCAGGAACGCGAAGGTCTCCTCGGCCGCCACGTCCTGCCCGGCGCGCCGGGCCGCGAGCAGGTCCTCGTCGACGACGAACTCGACGGTGCCGGCGTTCTCGTAGCCGATCGCGTCCCCCGCCCGCACCGCCGCGGCGGTCAGCGCCGCGCGGACCTCCTCGTCGATCCCCGGCGAAGGGGACTCCTCCAGGACCTTCTGGTGGCGCCGCTGGATCGAGCACTCGCGCTCGAACAGGTGCAGCAGCGTGCCGAACCGGTCGCCGAGGACCTGCACCTCGACGTGCCGCGGACGCTCGATCAGCCGCTCCAGGAACACCCGCGCATCGCCGAACGCCCCCGAAGCCTCACGCCGGGCCCCGAGCACCGCCTCGACGAGCTCCGCCGCGTCGTGCACCGCCCGCATGCCCTTGCCGCCACCGCCCGCGGCCGCCTTGACCAGCAGCGGGTAGCCGACCTCCTCGGCGATGGCACCGAGCCAGGCCGCATCGACGCCTGCTCCCCCGCCGCCCTTGCCCGACCTGGCATCGCCGCCCACGCCATCTGCGCCGCTGCGCTCCCTCGACGCGGCACCGCCGGCAGCGCCCCCGATCCCGAGCACCTCGTCCGGGATGCTCGCCCCGGGAACGGTCGGGACCCCGGCCTCGGCCATCCGGCGCTTCGCCGCGAGCTTGTCGCCCATCGCGGCGATCACCTCGGGCGGCGGCCCCACCCAGGTCAACCCGGCGTCGATGACCGCCCGGGCGAACCCGGCGTCCTCGGCCAGGAACCCGAACCCGGGATGCACCGCGTCGGCCCGCAACCGCGCGGCCGCATCCAACAGCTGCTCGATGTCGAGGTAGCTCTGCGCCGCGCTCGCGCCGGCGAGCACGACCGTCTCGTCACACACCCGGGTGTGCAGCGCCCCGCGATCCGAGGTCGCCGCCACGGTCACCGGCCGGATGCCCATCTGCCGGCACGTGCGGGCGATGCGCGCGACGATCTCCCCGCGGTTCGCGATGAGCAGCGTGCGGGGCAGCCGCACCGGCCCGCGGGCCGTCTCGCTTTCTGTCACGTGGCCGCTCACATCCGGAACACCCCGAAGCGGTCGGTTCCGACCACCTCGCCGTTGTGGACCGCGGACAGCGCCATGCCGAGCACGTGTCGGGTGTCGCGCGGGTCGATCACGCCGTCGTCCCAGCCCTGTCCGGTCGCCGCCAGCGCGTTGGACTCCTGCTCGATCTGCTCCTCCACCATCCGACGCACCGCCGCGTCCTGCTCGTCGTCCCAGGGCTCGCCCCGGTTGGTCGCCGCGGCGCGCGCCACGATCGACAGCACCCCGGCGAGCTGCTGTGGGCCCATGACCGCGATGCGGTGGTTGGGCCAGGTGAACAGCAGCCGCGGGTCGTAGGCCCGCCCGCACATGCCGTAGTTGCCGGCCCCGTAGGACGCGCCCATCATCAGGGTCAGGTGTGGCACCTCGGAGTTGGTGACGGCGTTGATGAGCTTCGCGCCGTCCTTGATGATCCCGCCGCGCTCGTACTCCGCGCCGACCATGAACCCGGTGATGTTCTGGCAGAACAGCAGCGGCAGGTCGCGGCGGTTCGCGAGCTGGATGAACTGCGCGCCCTTCTCCGCCTCCTGGCTGAACAGCACGCCGTTGTTGGCCAGCACGCCGACCTCGAAGCCGTGGATCGACCCCGTCCCCGTCACGAGGTTCGTGCCGTAGGCCGGCTTGAACTCCGCGAACCGGCTGCCGTCGAGCACCCGGGCGAGGACCTCGCGCGCATCGAACGCGTCCCGCAGATCGACGCTGGCGATGGCGAGCAACTCCTCCGGGTCGTGGCGCGGCGGATCGGCCGGCCGGACCGGGCCGGGGCCGAGCTTGCGCCAGCCGAGGTCGGCGACGATGCGCCGGGCGATCCGGATCGCGTCGACCTCGTCGTCGGCGAGGTGATCGGCGAGCCCGGACGTGCGCGCGTGCATCTCCGCGCCGCCGAGTTCCTCCTCGGTGGACTCCTCGCCGGTGGCCATGCGCACGAGTGGCGGGCCGCCCAGGAACACCTTCGAGCGCTCCCGGATGAGCACGGTGTGGTCGCTCATGCCCGGCACGTACGCCCCGCCGGCCGTGGACGAGCCGAACACCACGCTGATCGTGGGGATCCCGGCCTTGGACAGCGCGGTCAGGTCGTGGAAGGTCCGGCCGCCGCGGACGAAGATGTCCTTCTGCGTGCGCAGGTCCGCGCCGGCGGACTCGGTCAGGTTGATGACGGGCAGCCGGTTCTCCCGGGCGACCTGCAGCCCGCGCAGCGCCTTGGTCACGCTGAACGGGTTGGACGCGCCGCCCTTGATGGTCGGGTCCGAGCCGGTGATCAGGCACTCGACGCCCTCGACCACACCGATGCCCTGCACCACCGAGCCGCCGACGTGGAAGTCGCTGCCGAGCCCGATCAGCGGCTGCAGCTCCAGGAACGGGCTCCCAGGGTCGAGCAGCAGGCCGAGCCGCTCCCGGATCGTGAGCTTGCCGCGCCCGCGGTGCCGCTCCAGCTTCTCCGGCCCACCCCCGGCGCGGGCCGTCTGCAGCTGGGTGTCGATCTCCGCGAGGACCTCGAGGTTGCGGTCCCGGTTGCGTTGCGCGACGGGACCATCGAGGTCGAACCTGCTCGTCAGCACGTCGTGCACGCACGTGGCTCCCGGCCCGGGACGGCGATCCCGCGACACCCACACGGAACGATAGTCCCTCATCCGTTCCGTGTGGGTGCCGGTCCTGTTCGGCTGGCACCGGGGCCCGACCGGGCGTGACCGGCGAGGCCAGGTCCTGGAAGTTCCGAACCGGGCAACCGTGGCCGAGCATCCGGGACCCGAGACCCAGGCACGCGAGAACCAGGCAACCGTGGCCGGGCATCCGGGACCCGAGACCCAGGCACGCGAGACCCAGGCAACCGTGGCCGGGCATCCGGGACCCGAGACCCAGGCACGCGAGACCCAGACAGGCGGGATCGGGCAGCCGAGACCCGGGCACCCCTGACGGGTACCCGGGAACCCGGCGGACGCCGAGCGATTAGGGGTCGAACAGCTGCGGTGGCGGATCCGCACCGAGTCCCAGCTGATCCCCCGGGGCGGGCGACGCTCCGGCCGATCGCCCGGCGCCTGCTTCATCGGGAGCGGGCGGGCGCCCGCGTCCACCCGGTGGACCACCGGGATCGTGATCCCACGGCGGCCGGGCATGACGGTCCGGGCCCGCCGGGTCTGGTGGCGCACCCGGTGGAGCGTCCGGTGGAGCGTCCGAGGCGCCGAGGTCCGGCGGCTGACCGAGCACGCGGCCCGGACCGTCGGAGGCCGATGGCTCGACCAGCGTGCCACCCGCACCAGCGGCGGCCGACGGCTGAACCGACGCGCCGCCCCGACCAGCTCCAACCGACGGCTGACCGAGCACGCGGCCCGGACCGTCGGACGCCGGCGGTTCGACCATCGCCTGCCAGGCGCTCGGAACGGTGCGGCGGACCGCACGCTTCACGAAGGTGACGTCAGCGCCGTCGATGTGGATGTCGTACCAGCCGCTGTCGAACAGTCGGTGGTGTCGGCGGCACAGCAGGGTCGCGTTCTGCGGGCAGACGACCCCGCCGACGCGGGCCGGGGCCTCACCGTGCGCGACGTCGCACCAGTTCGGTGGGGCATCGCAGCCCAACCAGGTGCAGCCACCGTCGCGGACGATGAGCGCTCGCCACAGACCGGCGGGCACAGCCTGCCTGTTCTTGCTCGCGGCGAGCGGCGCCCTGGCGGCGTTCTGGAGGAGCACGGAGATCCGTGCGTCTCCCAGGACCGCGCCGAGCTCCGGCCACCCCGTCGATTCCCCGCTGCCCCCGAACCAGCCGAACCCATCGGCGGCGGCGAGCTGCTCGACGGTCGCGACGATCACGACCTGGGGCCGGACCCCGTGGTTGGTGGGCGCCTCACCGGATCGCAGCGCCGCCTGCCAGACGACCTCCATGCCGTCGGCGGCGCGCTGCTGCGGGCTGCGGGACTCGCCGGATGCGTCGGGGCGGGTGAACGCCTTGGCCGCCTCACGCAGCGTCTCCGCGGCGAGCCCGTAGGCGGACCCGGCGTAGTCGACCCCGCCCTCGTCGTTGTCCCACATGCGGAACGAGCGCCGGGAGTGGTTGAAGCGCGCACGACGTGCCGCGTTCCGAGGCGCTTCCCGCGCCTGGATCCGGCGGGCCTCACGGGCGAACGCGGTGCCGTGGTGCTTGCGTGCCAACGCGAGCAGCTCCGCCTCGACCTCGGCGCGGCGTTCGGCGGGGATCCGGCCGAGCGTCTCCCCGATGATGCGGGTCTGGCGCTGGTCGAGCGCGCCCTGCTTGAAGGCATCGCCGGTCGCGGCGTGCTTGCGCGCGGTCGCCCCGGCCTCCGCGGTCTGGCGCAGGTCACGGGGGTCGAGGCGCTGCTTGCGACCCAGCTCACGTTCCTCGCGCTGCACCGCGCGTGTCGGCGCGTCAGGGGCTGCCGCAGCCGCCCGACGGGCCGCGAGCTCCGACAAGGCGACCGCGCGGTGGGCCGTCAGGCGGTCGAGCGGTGCGGCGAGCGCGTCCAGGTGCCGCTCGAGCTCCGGGAGCGGGACGTCGGCGAGCTCCGCCCGACTCAGGTCCGCGACCGTGGTGTCGAGCACACGGACCAGGCCGGCCAGCGACCCGACCTGCGCCGGGGCCGGCGCAGGAGCCGGCTGATCCGCGACGGCAGCACCGGCACCAGCGCGGTCGGAGTCGTGGGGAGCCGCGTCGTAGCCAGCCGACCGGTCGGCTGCCAGGTCGTCGTGCGCGGGCCCGCCGGTCCGGGTCGGATACGCGCGAGGCGGGCCGGACCGCGGGTGGCAGCGCGACGCGACGGGAGGCACTCGACCAGCCGACGCATCGGAGCCACCAGAGGCAACCACGCAAGCGGCCGGTGCGCAGGCACGGGCCAGACCGTCGTCGGTCTGACCTCCCCCGTTCTCCATGCGCACCGGCCGCTCCTGATCGCCGTGGACGACCGCCACGGGGGCGGACATCCGGCTGATGTGGAGGGCTGAGCCGAGAACCGATGGCCGGTCCCCGAGCCCAGGCTCCTCCCGCGGAACCGGCAGCCGTACCTGGCGACCCCGAGGGAGGGCGTGGACCCTGGCGTCACTCTATCGAACGCACGTACGTGCACAAGGATGTACGACGTTATCCACAGGTGTTCCTCGGCCACCGCGCTCGACGAGCGTTCTCAGCGCACTTCGGCCCATGCCATCCACACGCAGCTGTGGAGATGTTGATGACGACAGGTCCGTCGTCCACGGCCAGGCCGACCGCTGAGCCAACCGCAGGGCCGACCACCGCCGACCGACCACCGCCGACCGCCGCGCTGACCGACCACCGCCGACCACCGAGCCGACCGCCATCCACGGCCAGGCCACCCACCGCCTCACCCGCCGCGCACGACCTCCGCGAACGACGGGTTCGCCCGATCGGCGTCGGACACGATCGGCGACTCGACCGGCCAGTCCACCCCGAGCTCCGGGTCGTCCCACGCCACCGCCCGCTTGTCCACCCCGGGCCGGTACTCCGCCCCGACGTCGTAGAGGTAGTCCACCTCGCTCAACGCCAGGAACGCGTTGCCGAGCCCCTCGGAGAGGAACAACCGCACCCGCTCGCCCGGCGCATCACCGAGCCGGAACGTCGCCACCTCGCCCACCGTCGGACTGTCCACACGCAGATCCACCACGGCACAGAACGCCGTCCCCCGCGCGACGTACACGAACTTGTCCCACGGCTCGGCGTGGAACCCGCGCAACACCCCGGCGGCCGACCGCGAGTGGTTGCCCTGCGCGAACACCGGCTCCCGCCCGAGCACCGCCGCCAACTCCGAGCGCTGGTAGGTCTGGCGGAAGAACCCCCGCTCATCACCGTGGGTGTCCCACCGCACCACCAACAGCCCCTCGATCGCCGTGCGCTCGACCGCCATCACGCCTCCTCGCAAGAGCCCGATACCGACGCGCGCGCTGGACGCCGCCGGCCACGACCCGACGCTACCGAGCCAGCACCCCGGACCGACCGCCCGATGCACCCGAGCGAGGCACCCGACGCACCCGAGCGCGGCGCCGACCGACCGGCCGCCGTCCAGCGGATCACCGATCGGCCAGGTGAGGAAGCGCCGCGGACGCGTGGCGACCTGCGCGCCACGGCCCGACCGACCGGCCCCGGCGGACGAGGGCCGCGACGCGCGCCGCGCCGAACCGCGACCGCGGCGTGGACGTCCCATCGCCGCGCACGGCCAGCCTGTCGAGCACCCGACGACCCGCGGCCGGTCTGCACGCGCTCGCCGGGCCCGGCCCGGCGCACACGGCCCCGCCCACCTTCAGGCGAGCAGCCACCAGGCGACGGGCACGACCGCCAGCACTGCGGTCACGGCGATGATCAGCGCTCGCCACCTGCCTCGCGCCAGGTCGAGCGCCGCCAGGCCCACGGCCAGGGTCCAGCAGACGAGCGCAGCGGTCGCGCCGACGGCGAAGGTCGGCAGGTCCGGCGGCGGCGTGCCCGCCACGCCCTCGACGGCACTGGCGATGACGAACAGGGTGACGCCGCCGAACACGACGATCGATGCGGCACCCGCCAGTGCGACCGCCCCCAGCGCCCACCGGCGGGGCGCCACCGCGACCACCACGACCAGGACGGCGATGAGCACGAGCAGCCGCGCCGCCTGCGTCCCCGTCACGAGCAGCAGCCCGACCGCGAGCACGCCGCCGACACCGAGCACGATCGCCGCCCGTGCGGTGCCCCGGGCGGCGCCCCGAGCGGCACCCCCACCGACGACCGGACCGCGTGCGGCTCCACCGCTCATCGCATCCATCCCCGCGGCAGCAGCCGCCGGTAGGTGTCGAGCGTGATGGCGACCTGGCGGCGGTCGTCGAACTCGGCGAGCGCCTTGGCGCGTGCTGCCTCGCCCATGTCGCTGCGGGCGGTCGCGTCGCCGACGAGCCGGGCGATCGCGTCGGTCAGCGCGGCGGCGTCGCGGGCGGGCACGAGGTGGCCGGTGACGCCGTCGTCGACGACCTGCCGGCAGCCGCGGATGTCGGTGGCGACGATCGGCAGGCCCATGGCGGCGGCCTCCATGGCGGAGCGGGGGAAGCCCTCGCGGTAGGAGGCGAGCACGTAGCAGTCGAAGGCGGGGTAGAGCCGCTCGACGTCCTCGCGCATGCCGAGCAGGCGCACCCCGGCGGCCTCGGCCGTGTCGAGCTCGGCCCGGGTGATCGCGTCGGCCTTGTCCGGATCGGCGGGGCCGACGACCACGAAGCGCGCCTGCGGGTGGGTGGCCGCCAACGTCGAGGCGGCAGCGAACACCTCGCGGTAGCCCTTCTCCGCGACCAGGCGACCGACCAGGCCGATGGCCACCTCGTCGTCGCCGAGGCCGAGCTCGGCGCGGACCGCGGCGCGCTCCCCCGCCAGGGCCGTCGGGTCGAACCTCGACAGGTCGACGCCGTTGCCGAGCACGTGGAGCTTGGGGGCGGGGATGCGCAGCGAGCGCAGGGTGGCGCGGTCCTCGACGTTCTGGAGCAGCTCCGCGTGGCTGAACGCGGCGGCGATGCGTTCCAGGGTGTAGACGACCACGCGTTTGGGGAGCGGGTCGGTGGGCAGCGCGTAGAGGCCGTGGACGGTGTTGACCACCACGGGGACGCCGGCGAGCCGGGCGAGGATGCGGCCGTAGACGCCGGGCTTGGGGTTGTGGGTGTGCACGATGTCGGGGCGCAGCCGCCGGCAGATCGACCAGAACTCCCGGGCCGTGGCGATGTCCGCGCGCAGGTCCGCGGCGCGGGTGGAGCGGGTCAGCGGCACGTGGCGGATCCCGTTGGCCTCGAGCGTCGCGACGTGCGGGCCGGGGGCGGACACGCCGACGACGTCGTAGCCGGCCTCGCGGAAGGCGATCAGCTGCGGCAGCAGCAGGTAGGCCAGCGACAGGTCGACGGTCGTGAGGTGCACGAGCAGCGGACGCTCGCGCTGCGGGCGGCGACGGCGGGGCACGGGCATCGGTCCTGGGCTGGGTGGTGGGGAAGCGTAGGACCGGGCCGGCACGGAAGGGTCCCGGCGGGGTGGCCTCCGCCCCGAGCGCTACCGTTCGACCGCCGTGCCCGCCCCGCGCCCGACGCGCCGACCAGCCAGGACCGCCCATGACCCGCACCGGTCGGCGCGCGCTGCTCGCGGGCGTGGTGACCGTCGGGCTCGCCGCGTTCGTGCTCGTCGGCATCGACCTGCGGCCCGAGACCCCGCCGGCCGACACCGACGCGGTCGCGATCCTGGGTGGCCGCCTGGACCGGATCGCGCCGGGCGTCCGGCTCGCCGACGAGCTCGAGGTCCCCCTGGTCCTGAGCTCGTCCGCGGTGATCTTCGCGGAACGCCTCGGCGTCGAGTGCGGCGGCGACGTGATCTGCTTCCGTCCCGTGCCGGAGTCCACCGCCGGTGAGGCGTCCAACCTGAGCCGGATGGCGCAGCGCCAACAGTGGTCGCACCTGACGGTGGTGACCAGCGAGTTCCACGCCGCCCGCGCCCGCATCCTGTTCCGGCAGTGCTTCGACACCGACGAGGTAGCGGTCGTCGCGGTCCCCTCGGAGCAGTCCGCCTACCGCTGGGTGGTCAGCCGCATCCGCGAACGCGCCGCGATCGTCGGCGCGGTCACCTTCGGCCGCGCCTGCTGCCGCGGCCGGGGCCACCGATCGGTGCGCGGACCACGGCGCCACCGAGCCACGCGGACCACGGCGCCACCGGGCTTGCCGACGACGTGGCCACGCTCCAGCGGGGCGCCGTTCGGCGTCAGCCGGCACGTCGTCACCGTCACGAGCCGTACGCTCCACGCGACGACGACCACGACCACGACCACGATCGCGGCACGATCACGCATCGGGAGGCCCGGCCCGTGAGCAACTGGCGGATCGTCGGGCTGACGTTGGGCTCCGTGCTGCTCGTGCTCGTGGTCAGCGTGGGCTCGGTGCTGTGGATCGTGACCCCACGCGACGACGTGCCCGACGACCCGGACGTGGTCGTGGTCCTGGGCGGTGCCGGGGCAGAGCGGGCGGCGCTCGGCATCAGCCTCGCTGACCGCTACGACGTCCCGCTCGTGCTCAGCAGCTCCGCGGGGATCTTCGGTGAACGACAGGGGCGGACGTGTGGGGTGGACGCCATCTGCTTCGAGCCGGTCCCGGAGAACACCGCCGGCGAGGCCGAGAACGTCGCCCGGATGGCGGAGGCGCAGGGCTGGGACCACGTGACCGTGGCGACCAGCGCGTTCCACACCGGCCGGTCGAGGTGGCTGTTCCGGCAGTGTCTGGGCGGTGACCGGGTCAGCGTCGTCGGCGCGAGCAGTGAGCGGCGCGGCCTCACCAACCCCTACCTCATGACCCGCGAGGCGTTGGGGGTCATCGCCGGGACCACCATCGCCCGGGCCTGCTGACTCAGCGGACGATGGTCGTGCTCGGGCCGTCGACCGAGGCGCCGCCGACGCCGACCACGGTGAACCCGATCTCCTTGTCCCGGTTGTGGATGCCGGACCTCGTGAGCGCGCACGTCCCATCGGACCCGGTCGTGCAGGTCGAGTTCCCCGAGCCCAGCGTCCAGGACCCGGTCACCGTCGTTCCGGAGACGGGTGCCCCACCCACGATGACCCGCACCCGGGCCTGTGCGTCCCAGCTGCCTCCACGCTGCGAGATGGTGCGCGTGTCGACGATGCGCAGGCTGTCCGCTGGCTCGGGCTCCGGGGTCGGCTCGGGCTCGGGCGTCGGCTCCGGCTCCGGTGTCGGCGCGGGCGTGGGCTCCGGTGTGGGCTCCGGCGTCGGTTCGGGCGCCGGCTCCGGCTCGAGCGCCGTGGGCGTTGCCGGATCGAGGTAGAGGAGCCGGTTGGGGCTGCCGGAGGTGCTGCTGACCAGCCCCGTGGTGGTCTCGCCGACGATCGTGTTCATGACCTGCGTCACGCTCATCGTCGGGTTGCTGCCGTAGACGATCGCGGCCGCGCCAGCGACGTGGGGCGATGCCATCGAGGTGCCCGACATGTTCCGTGAGCCGGTGTTCGACGAGTGGGACAGGGACCGGATCGAGGAGCCCGGGGCGAACAGGTCCACGCACGAGCCGTAGTTGGAGTACGACGCGCGGGCGTCCGAGGAGGTGGTCGCTGCGACGGTGAGCACGGCCGAGCTGCGCCCGGGGCTCCGCGTGCAGGCGTCACCGGAGTCGTTGCCCGCACCAGCGGCGACCACGATCCCCGCGTCGGTGAGCTTCGCCACGTTGCGGTCGGCGGTGTTGTTCGCGCTCATGACCAGGCTGAAGTTCGCAACACCGGGCGCGCCCTTCGGGTGCGTGGCCAGGACCCAGTCGATCCCCGCGTAGATGTTGCTCGCGGAGCCGCGACCATCACAGTCCATCACCCGGATCGGCACGATGGTGGCGCTCTTCGCGACGCCGTGCGCGCTCCCGGCCACGGTCCCGGCGACGTGGGTGCCGTGTCCGTGGCAGTCCTCGGTCGAGTTCTGTCCGAGTGCGTCGAACCCGGCAGCGACCCGGCCCCCGAAGTCGACGTGGCTCGAACGGACCCCGGTGTCGAACACGTAGACGCGGACCCCGGACCCCTGGGCCGCGTAGGCGTACTGGCTATCGAGCGGACGCGTCCGCTGGTCGACCCGGTCGAGCCCCCAGGAGGGTGGCGCGTCCTGGATACCGGACCCGGCGATCCGGACCGGCTCGTCGAGTTCGATCGAGACCACACGCGGATCGCGCTCCAACTGTCGGACCAGCCCGGGCGGCACGGTCGCGGCGTAGCCGTTGGCGACGCGTTCGTAGACGTGGCTCACCGCCGCACCACCACGACGTGCGACGCCGGCCATGGCCACCGCGTCCACATCGTCGCGGAAGGTCACGATGACCGGCACGTCGCCCGACGCGCTCGCCGCTGCGCCAGCGCGGTAGGGCGCGGCCGCATCCGCACCGGTGAAGGGCGCGACGGCGAGCAGGAGGCTCATCGCCGCGAGCAACGCGAACAGTCGGGTGACGGACCGTGGGAGCAGGGCGGGCATGGCAGACCTCGGGGTCAGGGAAGGTGGGACCGGACGGGCCACGGATGGCATGGCCCGACGCGCGTCTTCCCTCGCTCTGTCGGCCGAGGGGCCTCGATCGTTGAGCGGCGCGTGCGGAACCGACCCGGGGCTGCCACACACCGCACGAGCGCTTCAGGTCAGATGACCACGTGCCGATGACCCGCGGCCCGGACCGCGGCGCGGCTCCCGATCATCCGACGTCGGAGGCGACGCGGTTCCGCGACCGGCGGCCGGTAGTGTCGCGGCCCGAACCACCCGCTCGACCAACCGATGGACCCGTCCGTGGAGGCAGGTATTGGATCGGCTCGCTGAACCGCTCGTGGCCAAGCTGGAGGACCGCTCGGCGCGGGTCGCCGTGCTCGGCCAGGGCTACGTCGGGCTGGTCGTCGCGATGCGTGCCAGCGAGGCCGGCTTCGAGGTGGTCGGTCTCGAGCCCGACGCGACCCGCGCCGCGGCGCTCGCCGACGGGCGTTCCTACATCGAGGACGTCCCCGACGAGGTCCTGCAGGCGGCACTGGACCGCGGCTACCGGCCCACCGCCGACCCTGCCGACATCGCCGGCTACGACGTCGCGGTCATCTCCGTACCGACCCCGCTGCACGAGGGCCTCCCGGACCTGACCTTCATCGAGTCAGCCGGCCGCATGGCGGGCGAGCACCTCACCGCCGGCGCGCTGGTCGTGCTGGAGTCGACCACCTACCCCGGCACCACCCAGGAGCTGCTCGGTCCGCTGCTCACCGAGGTGGCCGAGCTGACTGCCGGTGAGGACTTCCTGCTCGCCTACTCCCCCGAGCGCATCGACCCGGGCAACCCCACCTTCGGGCTGCACAACACCCCCAAGGTCGTCGGCGGGATCGACCAGCCCTCCACCGACGCGGTCGCGGCGTTCTTCGGGGCGTTCGTCGACCAGGTCGTACCCGTGCCCGGCACCGGCGAGGCAGAGCTCACCAAGATCCTGGAGAACACCTTCCGGCACGTGAACATCGCCCTGGTCAACGAGCTCGCGATGTTCGCCCACCAGCTCGGGATCGACATCAACGCCTCGATCGATGCCGCCGCGACCAAGCCGTTCGGGTTCATGCCGTTCCGGCCCGGCCCCGGCGTCGGCGGGCACTGCCTGCCGGTCGACCCGAGCTACCTGTCCTGGCGCGTCAAGACCCAGCTCGGCGAGAACTTCCGGTTCATCGAGCTCGCCAACGACATCAACGAACACATGCCCCACTACGTCGTGCGCCGGATCACCTCACTGCTGAACGACGACCGCAAAGCCGTCAACGGCGCCCGCATCCTCGTACTGGGCGTGTCCTACAAACCCAACGTCGGCGACACCCGGGAGACCCCCGCACGCCCGATCGTGGAACAGCTCACCGAGCTCGGCGCGGAGTTGACCATCGTCGACCACTACGCCGCCGCCGTGAGCGACACCTTCGCCGGCCACTCCCTCCACGACCGCATCGAGCCGGAGCAACTCGGAACCAGCGACCTGGTGCTCCTGCTCGTCGACCACGACACCATCGATTACGCCGAGGTGGCCACGACGGCAGCACGAGCGCTCGATACCCGTGCGCGCCTCCCCCGGACCCGTGCCGTCAGCTGGATCTGAGCACCCCGGCGGGCGCGAGGTGCGAGCCGCACAGCCAGCCTGTCCTTCGATGGCGGCCCGGGAACGGAAGGGGGGGGGGGGGG
>JAFIEQ010000112.1 GCA_020832455.1 Nitriliruptoraceae bacterium | reverse complement strand
GGGGGCCCCCCCCCGCGCCGCCCCCCCCCCCCGGGCGCCCCCCCCCCCCCCCCCCCCCGGGGGGGGGGCCCGGCGGAAGCCGACCCCGAGCGCGGGGTCCATCAGCCGACCCGGTCCACGCAGACGGAACAACGCGTTCCAGACGACCCGGGTGCCCTCGTCCGTGGCTTCGAAGGTGACGTCGTCCTCGCCGACGTGGACGGGACCACGCGTGGTCAGCACGACCCGGTGCGGACGGTCGTAGGTCGTGATCTCGTAGACCAGGGGAAGACGTACCGGCCCGAGTGCGAGCGAGACACGGAACCGCGAGCCGAGTCCGAAGCCGCCGACGTCCAGCCGCTCCGCGCGGGTGATCTGGGGGTCCCACTGCGCACTGGTCGTGAAGTCCGCGACGTGGTCGAAGGCCTGCTCCGGTGACAGGGGGACCAGCAGTTCCTCGGTGATGCGCGCCATCGTCATCCTGACGGTCGGGTGGGCAGCTCGGGTCGGGCGGGCGACGGGCGGTGCCGTCTGCTGCATCTTCGCGTCACGACGCCCCTGCGGACCCCGTCCGTGCGGTCCCGGAGCGCTCGTACACTCGGTGGCCGCCGATGCGCATGGAGCCGGTCGTGGGTGAGAACTCCTGGTTGTTCCTGATCGTTGGGACCTTCGCCGCGGTCGGTGCGGCGATGGCGCTCGGGACCCTCGCGGCGCTGGTCCGCTACCACCGCACCGGGATCTTCCCGGGCGCCGAGGCCGCGGCCGAGGTCTCCAGCCGCCGCGTGACCGCGCTGTGGATCCGGGTCGGCGTCGGGGTCGTGCTGACGATCATCGGGGTCGTGGCCATCGTGCAGACCGGGATCTTCTAGGGGGGTCGCGGGGGCCCGGACGCGTCGCTCGCGCGACGGCCGGACGGGTTCGCACGGTTGCCCTCCCCGCGGGTGGGCCGGGCTCCAGGGGGCTCCGTACGGTCCTGCGCCGCTCCCGCTCCCCGAGGTCCCCCGATGTCGCCCCGCTCCGCTCGCTCCCGCCGCTCCGTCCTGGCCGCCTCGGTGGCCGCCCTCGCGCTGGTCGCGACCAGCTGCGCCGCGGCGGCCGAGGCGTCCGAGCACGAGGTCTGGTCCCTGGACCAGGGCACCGACCGCATCCACATCTACGACGCGGACCACGAGCAGGTGGCCGTCATCGACGTGTCGCCGAGCGCGCTGCAGGAGGTGAACCCCGACTTCGACCCGGAGCCGGGGCGCACGGTCCCCCACATGATCGACTTCGACTCCCAGGAGCGCTACGCCTTCGTGGCCGCCACGGCCGGCGCGGCCACGATCGTGATCGACACCGTGCACCGCTCCGTGGAGGCCGTGCTGCTCACCGGCGGTGGCTCGCACATGGCCGCCGTCACCCCCGATGACGGTGCGGTCTGGGTCGCCGCCATCGGTGCGCAACAGCTCGTCGAGATCCCGCTCGACCTCGACGCGGACGAGCCGACCTTCGAGATCGGCCGCACGATCGACGTCGAGGGTCTGCTCGCCGACACCGCCTACGACTGGCCCTCCTTCTCGCCGGTCTGCCACGACTACGACGGCGACGGCCGCGCGTGGATCACGCTCGGTCCCGGCATCGAACAGGGCGGGTTGTTCGTGTTCGACACCGACACCGCCGAGGTGGTCCACGCCTACGACCCGACCGAGGTCCGCGCCAACTGCGGCATCGGCTTCACCGACGACGACACCCGCGCGGTGGCGAACTGGTCCGGGATGTTCGGTGCCGACATCGAGGATGGCGAGGGTGAGTGGTACGTGTTCGACACCGACACCTTCGCGCTGCTGCAGACCGACTCGTCGGACGGCGTCGACGCGCACGGGGTCCGGCTCGCGCCCGACGGTGCGGCGTTCTGGCAGGTCAACCGTGGGACCAGCGACGGGCAGATCATCGACGCCGACAGCTTCGAGGTCATCGGCACCCTGGACGCGGGCGACACCCCGGACATCCTGGACTTCTCGCCCGACGGCTCGCTCGCCTACATCACGCAGCGGGGGCCCAACCCCCTGTCGGGTGATCCGCACGTCGCCGTGGGTGCGCAGCCCGGGGTCCTGGTCGTCGACGTGGCGACCGGCGAGCACCTCGAGCGCCTGAACCCGACCACCGTGACCGACGACGAGGGCCTGGTCCTCAACGACGTCCACGGCATCGGGGTGCGTAGCGTCACCGGTGACGAGCGTGTCGTGGTGGCGGCGCCAGTCGCGGTCGGGGCCGGGTTCACCTTCAACTGCCACCTCGGCGTCGCGGGGTCGGCCGGGGTCTGATCCGGTCGGCACGGCTCGTTCCGGGTCCGCCCGGTACCGTGCCCGGAACGGAACGGCCAGGTTCGTTCCGTTCGGGAGCAACGGAGTACGCCGTGGAACGGACCATCTTCACCGAGGAGCACGCGGGCTTCCGCGAGCTCGTCGCCCGCTTCGTCGCCGACGAGGTCGTCCCCCACCACGCCCAGTGGGAGCGCGACGGTCTGGTGCCGCGTGCGTTGTGGATCGAGGCGGGCAAGCACGGGCTGCTGTGCACCGACGTGCCCGAGGAGTACGGCGGCGGCGGGGTGGCCGACTTCCGTTACAACGTGATCGTGACCGAGGAGCTGGCCAAGGTCGGCGCTTCCGGGGTGGGCTTCCCGCTCCACAACGACGTCATCGTGCCCTACCTGCTGGCCCACGCCACCGAGGAGCAGAAGCAGCGCTGGCTGCCGGGGATGGCGTCCGGGGAGATCATCACCGCGATCGCGATGACCGAGCCCGCGACGGGCTCCGACCTCGCCGCGATCAGCACCACGGCGATCCCGCAGGACGACGGCACCTACCTGCTCAACGGCGCCAAGACCTTCATCACCAACGGCATCCAGTCCGACCTGGTCATCGTGTGCGCGAAGACCGATCCGGAGGCGACGCACAGCGGCATCAGCCTGCTGGTCGTCGAGCGCGGGATGGAGGGCTTCGCGCGTGGCCGCAAGCTCGACAAGATCGGGATGCACGCCCAGGACACCGCGGAGCTGTTCTTCGACGACGTACGGGTGCCCGCCGAGAACCTGCTCGGCGAGGAGGGACAGGGCTTCGTCTACCTGATGCAGGCGCTGCCCCAGGAACGGCTGTCGATCGCCGTCGCGGCCGTCGCGGGAGCCCGCGCCGCCTTCGACACCACGCTCGCCTACGTCAAGGAGCGCACGGCGTTCGGACGGCCGGTCGGTCGTTTCCAGAACTCCCGGTTCGTTCTGGCCGACCTGCACACGCGGATCACGATCGCGGAGCAGTTCGTCGACCGGTGCACCACCGAACTCAACGCGGACAACCTCGGGGTCGACGAGGCGGCGATGGCCAAGTACTGGGTCACCGATCTGCTCGGCGAGGTGGTCGACGCCTGCGTGCAACTGCACGGTGGCTACGGCTATATGGCCGAGTACCCGATCGCGAAGGCCTACGTGGATGCGCGGGTCCAACGCATCTACGGCGGGACGAACGAGATCATGAAGGAGATCGTCGGCCGGTCGCTGGGGATCTGACGGGACGCCCGGTCCGCCCGGAGACCGTCACGGGCGTCAGCCGGTCGCGCGGTCCGCTCGCTCGTTCGCGGCGCTCCACTGCACCGCCACGGACTCGATGGCCTCGACGTGGAGCTCGACGCGCTCCTGGGCCGCGGCGGTGTCGTCCTCGACCAGCCGCTGCATGACGAGCCCGTCGAGGGTGGCGACCACGTACCGGGCCAGGGGCTGCTGGTCGTGGTCACCCGGGCCCGCGATGGCATCGCCGACGGCGCGGACGTACCGCTCGTACTGTCGGGAGGCCAGCGGCCGCAGCTCGGGATCGCGCAGCGCGTGCACGGTCAGCTCGACCTTCGCGAGCTGCAGCTCCGGCTCGGCCTCGATGAAGCGCCAGAAGCGTGCGAGCAGGGCGGAGATGTCCGAGGTGTCGTCGTCGCCGCGGGCGGTGGCGTCCGCCAGCGCGTCCTCGGTGGCGCGCACGACCCGCTCCATGACGGCGACCAACAGCTCGTCCTTGGAGGAGAAGGCGTAGTGGAACGCGCCCAGCGCGAGGCCCGCCCGATCCGTGATGTTGCGGGTCGTGGCGCGCGCGAGACCCTCCTCGGCCAGGATGTGCACGGCGGCGTCGACCAGCTGGTCCCGTCGCTCGTCCACACTGCGGCGGTCGGGTGTCTCCTCGGAGGCCTGGTCGTCGTCGGTGTCGTACCCGACCGTCGGCATCCAGCTGGCGTCCAGTGCGGTCAGGACGCGTTCATCGGTGTGATCATGGTCCATCGGGATCCCCCATGTCGGCGTCCGACGATACCCCGACCCCCGAACCACGGTTCGGGCCTGACGGCCAGGGCTGGCGGGCTGAACGGTCATGGACGCTTGGCCAGGAGGGCCGTCGATGGGCTGCTGACGGGGGGTGTGCGGCCAACGCGGGCGCGCGGAATGTCCGGACTTGCCCCCGCGTTCTCTCCGACGACGCCGGGCCGTCCGTGGCGACGTGCTCCGGACCGGCCACCTCGACAGGAGTTGCCATGCCCACCCGTGACCTCACCAACGACGACTTCCAGCAGGTCGTCGACGACAACGACATCGTCCTGGTCGACTTCTGGGCCGGCTGGTGCGGACCGTGCAAGATGTTCGCCCCGACCTACGAGGCCGTCTCCGAAGAGCACCCCGACGTGGTGTTCGGCAAGGTCGACACCGAGGCCCAGCAGGAGCTCGCGGCAGCCTTCCAGATCCGCTCCATCCCGACGCTGATGGCCTTCCGGGACAACGTGATGATCTTCAGCCAGGCGGGTGCGCTGCCGCAGTCCGCCCTCGAGGACCTGCTCGGGCAGATCAAGGCGCTCGACATGGAGGACGTGCACCGTCAGATCGCCGAACAGCAGCAGCAGGCGAACTGACCCTGCCGCTGCCGACCCGGGCCGCCGCCGGCCCGGGTCAGTCCTCGACGGTGCCAGCTCGCTCGGCGGCGGGCCCGGCGAGGTGACGTGCCATCCCACGCTCGACGGCATCGATGAGGTAGGGCCGCAGCTCAGCGGCGGCGACGATGCGGTCGACCGACCCGACCTCCTTGGCCCGCTGGATCGAGTGGATCGCGTCGAACTCGGCCGCGACCTCGCCCAGCTTCGCGGAGCGCACCTGGGCACGCCGCTCCGCGTACTCGGCCCGGAGGCGGCCCTGATCGCCGGCATCGGTGTCGGCCATCCGGTCACGGAGCGCCACGAGGTCGGGATCGGCGTCGGTGCGCCGGTTCACCTCGCCGGCGAACACGACGGCCGCGGCGGGTGGACCACCGATGACCGACGCGTGGGACCCTTCGACGGCGGCGATCTCCATCGTGTCGTTGAGGGTGCCGGAGAAGACGACGAACGCGCCGCCGTGGTAGCGCGACACGACACAGAACACGACCGGTCCGTCGAAGTTCACCACGGCACGGCCGATCTCCGCGCCGTACTCGAGCTGCAGTTCCCGCAGCGACTCCGGCGAGCCGTCGAACCCGGACAGGTTGGCAAGCACGACCACGGGTCGGATGCCGCTCGCCGCGTTGATCGCCCGGGCGGTCTTCTTCGAGGCGCGGGGGAACAGCGTGCCGGCGGTCCACTGGTCGGGCCCGTCGGCTGGGATGGGGCCGCGGCGCGCCATCGGACGGGACTCGATGCCCAGCAGGGTCACCGGGTGACCGCCGAGGTGGGCGTCGAGCACCACCGACATCTCCGCACCGGCCATGTCGGGCCAGCGCTCGAGTGGGGCGTGGTCCTGATCCGCGACCGCCCGCAGCAGGGTGCGGATGTCGAAGGGCTTCTTGCGACCCGGGTTGACCGTTTCGGAGAAGATGTCACCGACCCGGGTGAAGTCGAGGCCCTCGACCTCGTGGGGGAAGCTGCGCACGTCGCGGTCGCGCGGATCATCGGTGAGCGCCGTGCGGGGGAAGCGTTCCCCGGGGGCGACGTAGCTGTGCTCGTAGTGCTCGAAGAGCACGTCACAGGCGCTGGCGAGGTCCGGTGCCCAGTGCTGGGCCTGGCCGTTGGGTCCCATGACCCGGTCGTAGCCACCGATCCCGAAGTTGTCCTCGGCGGAGACCCCACCGGAGTAGTCCAGCGCCTGCTTGCCGGTGAGCACCATGGCGCTGTCGGGGGTCATGATCAACACACCCTTGGTGTGCATGAGCATCGTCGCTTCCGCGTTCCAGTAGGGCTGGGCGCCGACGTTGATGCCGGCGACGACGATGTTGATCTCCCGGCCGTCCTGCGTGAACTCGATGATCCGGCGCAGGACGCGTCCGACCCAGTCCATGTTCTCCGTGCCGGAGTCCATGGCGATCCGTGCACCGGAGGACACCGCGAACCACTCGACGGGCACATCGAGCTCCGCCGCGAGGTCGAGGCCCGCGATGACGCGGCGCGACTCGGCCTCCGCGATGGATCCGAGCCCCTTGGTCGGGTCACCGAGCAGCGCGACACGGGTCATCCCCTCGGGGTAGCGCTCGGTGGGGGTGGTCACGACGCCGACGACGATGCCGGCGCGGTTGTTGCCGTAGGGGCGGTCGACGGGCACGAGCTCGCCGGTCTCGTCGAGGTCGTACTCCACGAACCCGGGGCTGCGGCCGTCCTGGTCCCCGTCGCCGGAGGGTTCCTCGGTCAGCGGTGAGCCGCTGCGGCTGATGAGGGGGATGAGCTCGTAGGGGTAGACGGTCCCACGGCGTCGCGCACGCAGCACCTTGCGGGTGGTGTCGTCGAAGGGCTTGAGCGGCTCGGTCGCGGGCTCGGTCACCCGGACCGTCAGCCCCTGCCCCGGCGGCCGGGACATACGCACCACCACCGGGGTCGGTGCGGCGTCGCCGACGGCGAGGGTGGCGTGCACGACGACCTGCTCGAGCCCGAGCCCGTCCGTGGTCGGGGCGAGGTTGCGGATCACCGCGTCCATCTGGTCCAGCGGCAGTTCCACGAGCGGCCAGACGTTGAGCTGGACCCGGTTCCAGTCCGGGCGCTGGTCGGAGGGGCGCGCGGCGCGAGCACGGCGCAGGTCGTCGAGGCAGGCCGCGAGCACGTGCTGCAGTTCCGGCAGCGCCGCGACGCGACCGGCCTCGTCGAACACCGGCGTCAGATCGCGCACCTCGGACATCACGAACAGCCGGGTGTCCTCCGGGTGGTCGTGGGCGGTCGCCTCGAACAGGTAGACGCCGTCGGTCGACGGCAGCCGGGTCATCTCGAACGCCTCGAAGCGCCACAGGTCGAGCCGGCCGGCGACCAGGGGGTGGATGCCCCGCAGGTGTCGACGCTCGACGAAACGGCCGTGCTCGTCGCGACGGAACGTCAGGTGCTCGACCGACGGGCGCTCGGCGCCGGGGTCGACGGTCACCGACAGGGTCACCCGCCGCAGCTGCGCCGGCAGGTCGACCGTGTCGAGGTCCTGCTCGAGTCCGGCCGCCAGCGCGTCGAGGGCCGTGGGGGCGTCGCCCCAGGTCAGGTAGACGTCGGCGACCGCGCCGGCACCGGCCGCGGGGTCGAGGTCCAGCGCGAGCTGACCCGCGTCGGCCAGCGCGTCGGTGAGGTCCTCCGCGGTGGCGGCGACGGCGATGACCCGGCCGCTGCCGCGGGGGTCGGTGAAGTCCGCGGTGACGGCCGGACGACCGTCGATGTCCGCGGTGCTCAGCGCCCGCAGCTCGCGTGTCCGGTAGTACCGCCGGGTCAGCAGCTCCAGCATCGGGGCGACCCCGGCGGCGCCGCCGATCGGGGTCTCCAGCAGTCCGAGCAACGGTGCGGGCGCCGCGACCAGCGCCGCCATGCGTTCGTCGCGGTCGGCCCGTGTCGGGTCGGCCGCCAGGGCTTCGAGGTGGCCCGCGACCTCGGCGTAGACCGCCGAACGCGCCTCGTCGAGGCGGGGCTGGTCGAAGCAGCGGTAGCGGGTACGGCGTGCCAGGTCCCCGACGACCGGCTCACGGACCTGGGTCGCGGCGATCAGCCGGTCGAGGGTGATCCGCAGGGCCTCGGCGAGGTCGGCGTCGGTCGGTGCACCGGCGGCCAGACGGCGTTCCAGCAGCGCGAGGATGGCGGGGACGTGTTCGCTGGTGCGTTGCTGCGCGAGGTGGATCCGGAACAGCGAATCCTCCAGCTCCGGGCTGCGGGCGAGGTCGGTGACCCCGTAGTGGCCGAGCGCCTGCAGCAGCTTGGTCCGGAACGACTCCGGCAGTCCCTCCGCATCCGCGTCCAGCGAGCGCAGGAACGCGTGCAGGTACTCGCGCGCCGCGTGGGCCTCCGCCCGATCGTCGTCGTCACCGAGCCGGCGGTTGCGCGAGAGCGAGGCGATGTCGGCGAACACGCCGAGCACGTCGAGTTCGGTGCGCACGAGCGTGGCGTCGTCCCGGTCGCCGTCGCTGCCGAGCACCTCGAGCAACGACGACACGACGTTGGAGGGCACGTCGTAGCCCAGCACGAAGCGGCGCAACGCGTCGATGGCGGCGGGTGCATCGCCGGTCATCGGCCCGCCGGTGCGCTCCAACGCGGCGAAGGACACCGCGTCGCCGACCGTCTCCTCCTCGTCGGCGATCGGTTCGAGGCGCACCACGGGGGCGCCGGCGTCGAGCTGGGTGTTGCCCCCCGCCATGACCTCCACGACCCGACCCGTGAAGGGCGCCGCCAGGACGGTCTCCATCTTCATCGACTCGAGCACCGCCAACGAGGCGCCCTGCTCCACCTCGTCCCCGGGGGCGACCGTGATGGACACCACGACCGAGGGACCGGGCGATCGGACCATGCCCGCGTCGTCCTGCGACACCCGGTGGGGGATGCCGTCGACCTCGACCAACTGGTCGGCTCCCTGGCGGATGGCGACGACCCGGTAGCGCTGTCCGGCGATGGTGAGCCGGCGCTCGAAGCGGCGCAGACGTTCCACCTCGACCAGGATCCGGGTGTCGTCGTGCTCGACGAGGTAGCGATCGGGACCGGTGCAGGCGACCTGCAGCCGGTAGGCGGTCCCCCCGGCGCGCAGGTCGATCTCGCGTCTCTCGGTCGGGGGGGGGGGGGGGGCGCCCCCCCCCCCCCCCCGGACCGCGGAGGCGTAGAAGCGGTCCCGCTCCACCCCCGCCTCGACGTCGTAGGCATCGATGGCGGTGGTGATCAGGGCCACGTCGGTCCGCGTCTCGTAGCGCCAGCCACCCTCGGCGGTCAGCCCGTCGAGCCAGCCCGTGTGGATGTCGCCGGCGATGACCTCGTCGCGCCGCAGCAGGTCCAGCAGGAACGCGCGGTTGGTCGTGCCGCCCTCGATCAGCACGGTGGTCTGGGCGAGCGCGCGACGCAGACGCGCGATGGCGTGCTCCCGGTCGCGACCGAACGCCATGATCTTGGCGATCATCGAGTCGTACTCGGGTGGGATGCGATCACCCTCGGCCACGCCGGTGTCGACCCGGACCCCCGGGCCGACGGGAAGGGTCAGCATCTCGATGCGTCCGGAGGCCGGCGAGAACCCGCGTTCGGGATCCTCGGCGTTGAGACGGACCTCGATCGCGTGCCCCTCGGTGGGCGGCGGGTCGCCCTCCAGGCGACCGCCGTCGGCCACGTGGATCTGCAGCGCGACCAGGTCGAGCCCCGTGGTCAGCTCCGTGACGGGGTGCTCGACCTGCAGGCGCGTGTTGACCTCCAGGAAGGCGAACAGCTCCTCGTCGGGCTGGTAGAGGAACTCCACCGTGCCGGCCCCCTGGTAGCCGGCCAGCCGGGCCAGCTCCGCGGCGGAAGCCTTCAGCTGCTCGACCTGCTCCGTGCGCAGCGCGGTCGAGGCGGATTCCTCGATGACCTTCTGGTTGCGACGTTGCAGGCTGCAGTCGCGGACCCCCGCGGCCCACACCCCGCCCTGACCGTCCGCGATGATCTGGACCTCGATGTGCCGGGCACGCTCGACGACACGCTCGAGGAAGACCGTCGGGTCGCCGAAGCTGGACGCGCCCTCCGCGCGGGCCCGCTCGAACCCGTGGGCGAGCCCGTCGGGATCGGTGACCTTGCGGATCCCCCGGCCACCACCGCCGGCCGAGGCCTTGATCATCAGCGGGTAGCCGATGCGGTCCGCGTGATCGCGGGCCGCATCGAGATCGTCGACGGCGCCCCCGGACCAGGGGGCGACCGGGACCCCGGCCTGCTCGGCCAGCAGCTTGGCGCCGATCTTGTCCCCGAGCGCGCGCATGACGTCACCCGACGGCCCGATGAAGGTGACACCGGCGTCGCGGCACCGGTCGGTGAAGTCCGCGTGCTCGGCCACGAACCCCCAGCCGACCCAGGCGGCATCCGCGTCGCTCGCGCCGAGCGCCCGGATCAGTTCGTCGTGGTCGAGGTAGGGGCTCGTGGTCCAGGCCGGCTCGCCGGGCCCGGGCCCGATGCGGTGCGCCTCATCCGCCTCGCGGACGAACATCGCGGTGCGTTCCGCCTCGGTGTGCAGCGCGATGGTCGTCAGCGGCCGGCCCGTGCGTTCCCGCAGTTCGCGGACCGCGTGGATCAGCCGCATCGCCGGCTCGCCGCGGTTGACGATGGCGATGCGTTCGATCACCGGGAGCTCCTGAGGTCGGGCGAGATCGGTCGGAGGGTGCGTGGGCGTGATGGTAGACCTGACGCTGGCGTCAGGTTCCGTGTCCGTGCGCAGGGGGACGGGCGCGGTGGCGGTACGGCCGCCCGGGTGGCCCGACCGGCGCGCGACGCCTCGTTAGGCTCCCACCGGATCGGGGGCGCGCAGCACGCGGTGGCCCCGCTGGCCGGGAGCCGCCCAGGAGGGTCGGTGGATGGAGAGGCCCGGCAAGGCTCGCTCGGTGTCGATCGTCGTCCTCACGACGCTCGGCGCGTTCGGGCTGGCCCGGTACGCGGGTTGGGCCATCGCGGCGACCGAGGTGGGGGCCGGCTACTGGCCAGCCGCGGGTCTGGTGGTCGGTTCCCTGCTGCTGCTCGAGCGTCGGTGGTGGCCGGTGCTGATCGCCGCGGTGGTCACGACCCAGTTCGTGGGTGACGTCGTGACCGGGACGTCGGTCGTCCCCGCGCTGCTGTGGGGCACCGCGAACGCGGTCGGGCACGCGAGCATGGCTGCGCTGATCCAGGCGTGGGGTGCACAACGGCTCGTCGACGCGACCAGCGTCCTGCGGTTCTTCGGGGCCTGCATCCTGGGTGGGCTCGTCGCCGGCCTGATCGGTGCGGTGGGGACGCTGCTCGGCGGGTTCGCGACGAGCTACACCGTGGCGGCGCTGTCGTGGGCGGTCGGCGATGCGGCAGGCGCGTTGACCGTCGCCCCGTTGGTGCTGGCGTTGGCTGGCCGGTTCCCGCCCCCGGCGGTCCCGGTCTGGGAGATGGTGGCGGCCGGGACGGTGCCCCTCGCGTTGGCGGCGGTCGCGTTCCTGAACGTCGCCGCGCTGCCGCTGGCGTTCCTGCCGTCGATCGGCCTGGTCTGGGTGGGCGCTCGGCTCGGGATGGGGTTGACGGCCGCCGCCATCGCGGTGATCGCGCAGCTGGCGTTCGTCGGTACCGCCCTGGGTCTCGGTCCCTTCGGTGCCGACCTGCAGGCGGGCGAGCGGTCGTTGGTGCTCCACCTGTTCTTCGCCAGCACCGTCGCGGTCGGTGTGCTGCTCGCGTCGCGCAGCGTGGAGCGCTCGGCCTACCTCGACATGGCCCGGGAGCGCGACCTGTTGCTCGCGGCGGTGTCCCACGAGCTGCGGACACCGTTGACGCCGATCGTCGGCTTCAGCGAACTGACGTTGCGTCGCGACGGCGGGCTGAGTCCGCAGGCCCGCGAGGCCTTCGAGGTGATCAGCCGCAACGGCCAGCACCTCACGACCCTGATCGACAACCTGCTGCAGGCCACCCGTCTGGACCGGGGTCAGGTCCAGCCGGACCCCGACCAGGTCGATGTCGTGCGGCTGCTCGACGAGCTGTGCCGGTCGCGCGCCGAGCACGCGATCGAGGTGGTGGGTGGCGACGCTGCGTTGCTGGTGCGCTTCGACCGTGAACACCTGGTCCAGATCGTCGCCAACCTGTTGGACAACGCCGTCAACCACGGCGAGCCGCCGGTGATGGTGCGCCTGCGGGCCGCCGATGGTGAGGCGCGGATCGAGGTCACCGATCAGGGGCCGGGGGTGCCGAGCTGGTTCGTCCCGCGCCTGTTCGACGTGTTCGCGCAGGCGACCGACGGCGACCGACGTGCGTCGACGGGGCTCGGGCTGGGTCTCCCCATCGCGCAGGACCTCGCCCGCCTCAACGGCGGCGACCTGCGCTACGAGCCGGACGAACGGGGACGGTCGCGCTTCGTCGTGATCGCACCCACGGACCAGGTGCCTGCGTCCCCGGCCATCGCCGGCGCCAGCCTCCCCGATCCGACAGGCGCCGGTGCCGACGATGCGGGCGAGGCGCGCTGAGCCGACCGGGCCCGCGGTGCGCCGGCCTGCACGACGATCAGGAGGCCGGTTGCGGCAGGTGCGGCCAGGTGCGCTCGATGGTCGTCTCCGGGTCGACGTGCTCGCGCATGTACTCCTCGAAGTCGGTCGCCCAGGCGAGGTGCCAGGCCTGTTGGAGCTCCTGCAGCGCCTGGAGGTCGCCGAGCTGTTCGGGGAACGCCTCCGCGAGCCGCCACGCCACCCGTGCGGTGGCGACCGCGTCGGCATCGGCCTGATGCGCGTCCTCCAGGGGCACCGCGTAGGTCCGGCACAGGTCCTCCAGCCGCTTCTTGCCCGGCCGGTAGCGGGCCACGTGCCGGTCGATCACCAGGGGGTCGACGATGAGCATCCGGGTGTCGCGGAGCCGGTCGTGCAGCACCGGCAGGCCGTGTCTCGCCAACTCCGCATCCAGCACGGTCAGGTCGTAGGACGCGTTCATGATGATGGCCGGGACGCCGTCCGTCCAGGCCGCCACCAGCCGGTCCGCCACCTCGTCGAGCACCGGGGCGGGCGTCGCGCCGTCGCGCCGGGCGACCTCCGTGGTGATGCCGTGGATCGCGGCGGCCTCCGCGGGGATCTCGACCCCGGGATCGAGCAGCCAGGTGGTGATCTCGTTGGGCTGATGTGGCTGGCACCGCGCCAGACAGACCTGGACCACCCGGGCCTCGAACGGGTCGGTCGCGGTCGTCTCCGTGTCGAAGGCCAGCATGGGCCCCTGGTGCCAGCTCACGTGGTCCCCCTCTCCCGGTCGGTCCGGGCGGATCGGTCCGGATCGTCGTGCTGGCCGCAGCCTACGACCCGTCCGCCACGTGACCCACGACCGTTCCCTCGTGCCTGTGGACGGCCGCCACACCGTCCCCCGGGGTCGGCGGCCGCCACCGCGACGGGACCCTCCGCTCGGGCGGGGTCGAGCGGCCCTGCCCGACGGGACCCCGGACCCGGACCGGTACGGGCTGCGCACGTCGCGCATCCTCGCGGCGTGCAGCGGTTGAGTCGGCGGTCGGTGGGGCCGACAGGGGAGGTGGGGGGGGGGGCGGTGGCCCAGTTACACGCGAAAACATTCTGACGCTCACGACGAATGAAAACGCCCGGGGGGTATGCCCGCGGGCCCTTCATTTACCGAAATTGCCGGTGGCGGCTTACTGACCAGCCGCTTCCGCA
>JAFIEQ010000111.1 GCA_020832455.1 Nitriliruptoraceae bacterium | reverse complement strand
CCCGCCCCCCCCCCCCGCGACCGCACCCCCCCGGGTCGCGACGTCCAGCGCGTCCCGCGCCGTGAGGGTGCGGCCACGGGCGGCGGCGGCGCGCTGCAACGCGCGCAGTTCCGCGAAGGCGTCGGCCGGGTGCACGGCCCCGGTGCTGTCGAGGCCCATCGCGACCGGCACGCCGGCATCACGCCACCCGAGGACGTCGCCCACGCCGTCCGACACCGCGTGGTTGGAGCTCGGGCACGAGACGACCGCCACCTGCGCCTGTGCCAGGCGCGCCAGCTCCGTGGGGTCGAGGTGGACGCCGTGGGCGAGCGAGCAGAACGGCGCGAGCAGCCCGTGGCGCTCGAGCCGGTCGAGCGGGGTGTCGGGCCCCCACCACCGCTGGGCGCGGGTCTCCAGCGCGTGCGTGTGCACCCGGCAGCCCGGGCCGGCCAGCGAGGCGACCACCTCGAGCAACGCATCGGAGGCCCACTGGGGACCGACCGGGGCGACCCCGGCGCGGCCGGTGCCGCGGCGGTGCGCGACGCGGCCACCGACCTGCCGGACGACACGACCGTGGCCGACGTGCTGCGCACCGCCGCCCGGGAGATCGCGCGGGCCAACCCCTCGACCATGAGCGCGTTGCTCGCCGGTGGTCTGCTGAAGGCGGCCAAGGAGGTCGGGGAGGACCCGGTCGACCTCGCCGGGGCCGTGCGTGCCGGCCGGGCGCTGTTCGACTCGATCGCGGCCAAGGGGAAGTCCGCGCTCGGGGACAAGACCATCCTCGATGCCCTCGGCCCGAGCCTCGACGCGTTGGAGGCGGCCGCCACCCGCGACGCGAGCACCACGGACGCGCTCGATGATGCGATCGCGGCCGCGTCCGCCGGGATCGAGCAGACCACGGCGCTCGCGGGGCGCAAGGGACGCGCCAGGTGGGTCGGTGAGCGGGGGCAGGGCCATCCCGATCCCGGTGCCGTGCTGTACCTGCGCTTCCTCGAGGTATGGCGCGACGCCGTCGCGGTCTGACACGCACGATCGACCCAGGACCCCCCATGAGCAACGTCACGTTCCTCGGCCTCGGCACCATGGGTGCCGGGATGGTCGGCAACCTGCTCGACGTCGGCCACGACGTGCGCGTCTGGAACCGCACGCCCGGGAAGGCCGATGCGCTCGTGGCTCGCGGGGCGGTGGCCGTCGCGGACGCCCGCGACGCGGTCGCCGACGCCGAGGTGGTCATGTACTGCCTCGCGGACGATGCGGCGGTCGAGGACCTCGTCCTCGGCGACGACGGGATCGCGGCGGTGGTGCCCGCCGACGCACTGGTCATCGACCTCTCGACCATCGCGCCGGAGACGAGCCTGGCGGAGCACGCGGTCTACGCCGCGCGTGGGGTGCGCTTCCTCGACGCGCCGGTGTTCGGCACGCGGGGTGAGGCCAACGCCGGGGGGCTGTGGATCGTCGTCGGCGGGCACGAGGCGACCTACCGCGACGCGCTGCCGGTCCTCGAACCCTTGAGCGAGACGCTGCACCACATGGGCGGCCCGGGCGACGGCGCCAGGATGAAGTTGGTCGGCAACCTGCTGGTCGCCTCGCAGCTGCAGGCGCTCGGCGAGGCGATGTCGCTGGCCCGCAAGGCGGGGCTCGACCTGCGCGCGGTGCTCGGCGTGCTCGCGGTCGCGGACTTCCGGACCCCGATCTACGACGGGGTCGGCGCGGCGATGCTCGAGGACGACTACTCGCCGGACTTCGCCCTGCACCTGATGCACAAGGACGCGCGGCTCATCGGTGGGTTCGCGGCGGACCTCGGGGTGCCGGTCCCCGCGACGACGGCGACGGCGGCCACGATCGAGCGCGCCGTCGAGGCAGGCTACGGCGACGAGAACGCCTCCGCGCTCGTCAAGGTCCTGGCCAGCGACGCCGGGGTGCGATTCACGGACTGACCGCGTCGCGGACCGGGTCGATCGGCCACGTCGTGGCGCCGCCGACCCGATCCCGGGCTACCTGCCTCGGCGGCTGTAGCCGTAGCCGCCGCCGCCGAAGACGACGAGGACGATGACGAGGACGATGATCCAACCGGTCGTGCTCATGGTGGCTCCCTCACGTGGTGTGGTCGTCGGGTGCGAACCCATGCGTCCTACAAGAGGACGACGACGAGGATGATGATCAAGACGAGTGTTCCCAGGCCGATACCGATGCTCATGTCTGCCTCCTTCCGCGCTCGTTGACGGCGTTCGAGGAGCGAGGTTCGTCACGCGGGGCGCCGGGGGTCGCGGCCCGGTCGTAGATGAGGTCGACGAGCAGATCGATCCGGCCCTGGATCGTCTCCAGGGAGGTGTGCAGGTCCGGGGTGTCCGTCCACCGCTGCTGCAGCGAGCTCACGTCCGCCGCGATGCCGGCCAGGGACACCAGCAGGTGCCGGGGCAGGGGGAGTTCCGCCAGGGGCTCGACCGATGGCGGCAACGCGTCCGGCACCGCGCGCTCACGGAAGCGTGAGAAGCGACTCGACGGGCGGGCGGTCGAGAAAGACGGCATGACGTGCTCCATCCCTGTGGCGTGTCAACGTGTGACAGTCATGCCAGGGTCTGGAGCAAAGCTCGCGACGTCTCCGGGAAGGCCAACGACGGCACGACCGGAATGACGCCAACACCTTCATCGTACCGTGCAGCTCCGTCCGGTGGCGAGGTGATCCTCCAGGGGCGAGTAGCGGTGGTCGCCCCTCGCCCCGGCGCGTACGGTGCTCAGGACCCACTCCGTGCTCCGGTCCCCGGCATGGATCGTCCGCGATCACCGCCGGGCCGTGCTCGCCGCGATACCGGCACCGTTGCACGGGAGGTTCGTCCATGACCACGCAGGTACACGCGCCACGGCGCGAGCCGGACCATGCCGATCAGCCGCTCGACCTGTCGGCCCTGGCGGCGGATCTCGTCGCACAGGCACGGGAACTCCCCGCGATGCGGGCCGCGCGCACGCTGCGAGCGGGCGCAGGGGCGCCCCTGAAGCAGTCGCTGCTCGCGCTCGCCGCGGGAGCGCAGCTCCAGGAGCACGCCGCCCCTGGCCCGACGACGCTGCTGGGGGTCACGGGCGAGGTGGTGCTGCGCTCCGACGGCGCCGCCGTCACCCTCACCCCGGGCATCTGGGCGCCGTGTCCGCACGGGCCGCACACCCTGGAGGCGGTGACCGACGCGGTCGTGCTGCTCACGGTCGCGCACGCCCCCGGTGCCGACAGCGACGTCTGAGCGCGACGAGCGAGCAGCGGTCAGCCGGCGTCGTCGGTCCGCCCGGCCTCGGCGATGAGGCGGGCGGCACGCTCGCGGGCCGCCTGTGCCCGGCGGAGCGCCGCACCCGCGCGCTCCTCGGCGGCGAGCGCCCGCTTCTCCGCGGCGAGCGCCCGGCGTTCCAGGTCGGTCAGGTCCGACGCGGACCCGGTCGCGGCCCGATCGACGTCCAGGTCGTCCTGCTGCTCGTCGAGCAGCGCCTGGTTGCGGTCCCGCGCCGTCTGGGCGTCCTCCAGCGCGGCGGCGTGCGAGGCGCGTCGCCGCTGCGCGGCGGCGATGCGCGCCAGCTGGACGCGCTGTTGGTCGGCGTCCCCGTCCGGAGAGTCAGCGAGGTCCCGCTGCTCGCGGTCCGTGCGGGCCTGCTCGATGTCGCTGAGGTGCTGCTCGCGGTCCGCGACGGCCTGGCTCATGTCGGCGATGGCCTGATCGCGGTCCAGGTCCTCCTGGGACTCCGTGGATACCGGCTCGGTGGGGTGGTCGGTCATCGCGATCCCTCCCTGGCCTCGGACGGCCGCGTCGTGTCGATCGGGCCCGGTCGACCGAGGTGGTAGCCCTGGGCGAGGTCCACGTTCAGCTCCTCCAGCAGTGCCAGGGTCGCCTCATCCTCGACCCCCTCGCCCACCGTGCGCAAGCCGAAGGCGCGTGCGAGGCTGACCACCGCATCGATGACGTGGCGGCTGGCGGGGTTCGTGGTCGCATCCCGGACGAACTCGATGTCGATCTTCAGCTCGTCGATCGGGAGCTGCTTGAGGTAGGTGAACCCGCCGTAGCCGGTCCCGAAGTCGTCCAGGGCGAGCTTGCATCCGAGTTCGTGGATGTGATGCGCGAACCGGGTCGCGTTCTTCGTGCTGTGGATCAGCGCCGTCTCCGTGATCTCGAACATCACCAGGGCGGGGTCGGCGCCGGTCGCGGTGAGGTAGGTCTCGACCAGGTTGGGCAGCCCCGGATCGTTCAGGGAGGTGGCCGACAGGTTGATCTGCACCGGCATGCCGGTCGCCGCCAGCCCGATCCCGTGCTCGAGGACCCAGCGGTCGATCGCCGGTGCCAGGCCGAGCTCCTCGGCCACCGGCAGGAACAGGCCCGGCGAGAGCACCGCATCGGGATCGTCGGGGTCACGCATGCGCAGGAGCAGTTCGTTCTGGACGACCTCGCCGCTTGCCACCTCGATGATCGGCTGGGCGTAGAGCACGAACCCGTCGTGGTCGAGTGCCTCCCGGATCCTGGCCAGCCACGACGCCTGCTCGAGCCGCTGGGCGAGCTGGGCCTCGCGTGCGCGTCGCTCGCTGATGTCACGGAAGACGACCACCCAGCCCGTCGGCGCCTCGCCGTTGGTCGCGGCCATCGGGGTCGCGACGTACTCGACGGGCACCTCGGTCCCGTCGCTGCGGAACAGGGTGGTCTCCACCGGGTGGTCCGGGTCGGTGGAGGCGAGCCCGTCGGTCCCCCCGAAGGTCTCCCGGTCCATCCAGGCAGCGAGCCGCACGCCGAGCGCCTCGGTCACGTACACGCGCATCAGGCGCTGCCCACGCGGGTTCACGTAGGTGATGCGGCCGTCGCCGTCCAGCACGCACAGGCCGTCACCGATGCTGTCGGTGATCGCCTTCAGTTCGCGGTTCGAGCGCGCCAACTGGTCCTGGATGGCGGTCTGCATCGACAGGTCGATGCAGACGCTCACGATGCCGGTCGCCTCGCCCTGCTCGTCGTGGACGTAGGCGGTACGGACCTGCGCCGGGAAGTCCGATCCGTTCGCCCGGGGCAGCGTGAGTTGGCCCTCCCAGCTCCCGCCGCCCGTCAGGTGCCCGGAGAACCCCCATCCCGCCGGGTCCTCCCGGGCGATCAACCGGGAGACCGTCTGCCCGATCGCGTCCTCGGCCGACCAGCCGAAGAGACGCTCCGCGGCGTGGTTCCACAGCTCGATGACCCCGGTCAGGTCGGTCGCGACCACGGCCGCGTCGACCTGGTCGAGCAGCAGCGACCGGGCGCGCACGTCGTGGCGCAGGCGGGTGCGGTCGGTGACGTCCTCGTGGACGATCAGCAACCGGGGGTTGTCGGCACTCGGCATCGAGCGGACCTTGAGCCGGAACCAGTGCTGCCGGTCCGGGCCGTGGCAGGGGTACTCGAGCGTGAACTCCAGGGCGGCCCCGCTGCGGACCTCATCGATCCCCTCCAGCGCGATCGCGGCGTTCTGGTCGGCCTCGGCGGCGCGGGCCAGCGTCGCGAGGTAGTCGACCCCCGGACCGGTCGTCGCGGGGTCGCCGCCGTTGTCGCGCGAGAAGCGTTCCCAGGCGGCGTTGACCAGCTCGATCCGACCGTCGGGGGCCAACACGACCACGTGGGCCGCCCAGGCATCGAAGACGGACCGTGTGACGGTGCTGCGCTCGCCCGGTGGGGTGGTCGGCGCGGCAGGTGCGAACGCGCTCGACGTCTCCACGGTGGATCCCTTCGCTCCGGGTCTGTCCATCGGTCCGAGGCGGACCGTGCCCGGCGGTGTCTTCCAGCCCTCGGCCCCCGACATGCTCGGCGCATGCTGATGCAGCGACACCTCCCGAGTATCGGCACCGGCCGTGGCAACCATAGGGCCACACGGCCCTGTTCGGCGTGCCGTCCCGACCGGGTTCGCGCCGCGGCTGCGATCGGCGCGCCCGTCCGGGCACGCGGCGATGCGCAGCGGTGGGGGCGCTCGCCAGCCGTTGCCGCGTAGGGTCGTGGCCCCCGATGTCGTGCCCGGATGCACGGCGTCCGACGACCGACTGGAGGCCCGATGCGCGCAGCGGACACCCCGAACGATCCGGAGGACCTCATCGTCGATCCGGCGTTCCGGACCTTCATCGAGCGGGAGGCACTCGCGGGGACCGGGGTGGCCCCGGCGGCGTTCTGGACCGGGTTGGCGGCCCTGGTCGAGCGGTTCTCGCCGGCCAACCAGCGGCTGCTCGACGAGCGTCGCCGGCTGCAGGACGAGATCGACGCCTGGCACCGGGCGCGCCGTGGGACCCCGCACGACCACGCGGCCCACCGCGACCTCCTCGAGCGCATCGGCTACCTCGCTGACGCACCTGCCGAGGTGGAGGTCACCACGGTGGTGGCCGATCCGGAGATCGCACGGATCTGCGCGCCACAGCTCGTCGTCCCGCTCGACAACCCGCGCTACGCGATCAACGCCGCCAACGCCCGCTGGGGCTCGCTCTACGACGCCCTCTACGGCACGGACGCGCTCGGCCAGGCACCGCCTCCTGGCGCCTACGACGAGACCCACGGCGCGGCGGTCATCGCCCGGGGCCGTGACGAGCTCGACCGGCTGTTCCCCCTCGAACGGGGGAGTCACCACCCCGCCCGCGGCTACCCGGGGGAGGACGGGGCGGTGTCGGTCGTGTTGCCGGACGGGCGTGTGGGCCTCGTCGAGCCCGAGTCGTTCGGGGGGTCCGTCGGTCCGCTGACGGACCCGACGGAGATCTGGTTCGTCCACCACGGCCTGCACGTGGTCGTCCAGCGGGACCCCGCGCACCCGATCGGTACCCAGGATGCTGCGGGCATCAGCGACATCGAACTCGAGGCGGCCGCGACCGTCATCATGGATGCGGAGGACTCCGTCGCGGCCGTCGACCCGCACGACAAGATCGGCGTCTACCGCAACTGGCTCGGGCTGGTGCGCGGTGACCTGCAGACGGAGGTCACCAAGGCGGGCCGCTCGTTCACCCGTCGTATGCACGGTCCGCGGCGCATCCGATCCGCGGCGGGCACCCCGCGCGAGCTGCGTGGCACCTCGCTGCTGCTGGTGCGCAACGTCGGCCTGCTCATGACCACCTCGGCGGTGCGGACCGCGGACGGCGCGGAGGTCCCCGAGGGGATCGTGGACGCCGCGGTCACGGCGCTCGCGTCGCGGATCGACGCGGGCCGGCCCGTCGAGCAGCGCAACGCCCGGGACGCCTCGGTCTACATCGTCAAGCCCAAGCTCCACGGCCCGGACGAGGTCGCGTTCACCGTCGAGCTGTTCGCCGCCGTCGAACGGATGCTCGACCTGCCGCCCAACACCCTCAAGCTCGGGCTGATGGACGAGGAGCGACGCACGACCCTCAACCTCGAGTCGTGCATCGCGGCCTGTGCCGAGCGCCTGTTCTTCATCAACACCGGCTTCCTCGACCGGACCGGCGACGAGATCCACACCAGCATGCAGGCGGGGCCGATGGTCCGGAAGGCCGACATGAAGGCCACCACGTGGCTGCAGGCCTACGAGGACCGCAACGTCGACGTCGGTCTCGAGGTCGGGCTGCCCGGCCGCGGCCAGATCGGCAAGGGCATGTGGGCCATGCCCGAGCGGATGCAGGCCATGCTGGAGCAGAAGGTCGGCCACCCGCAGTCCGGCGCGAACTGTGCCTGGGTCCCCTCGCCGACCGCGGCGACCCTGCACGCGCTGCACTACCACCACGTCGACGTCGCGGCCCGGCAACGGGCGCTGCTGGAGCGCCCGAAGCGTCCGATCGACGACCTGCTGCAGCTCCCCCTGGGCGATCCGGACCGCTGGAGCGCACAGGACGTCACCGACGAGCTGGAGAACAACCTGCAGGGCATCCTCGGCTACGTCACCCGCTGGGTCAGCCAGGGGGTCGGGTGCTCGACGGTGCCCGACATCCACGGGGTCGGGCTGATGGAGGACCGGGCCACCTGTCGGATCTCCGCGCAGCACGTCGCCAACTGGCTCGAGCACGGGATCGTGACCGCCGAGCAGGTCGAGGAGGCGCTGCAGCGCATGGCGCAGGTCGTGGACGGACAGAACGCACACGACCCCGGCTACCTGCCGCTGGCGCCCGCCTTCGAGCTGCCGGCCCTCGTCGCGGCCCGCGCGCTGGTGTTCCAGGGTGCCGCGCAGCCGTCCGGATACACCGAGCCGATCCTCCACGCCCAGCGGGCCCGCCACAAGGCCGAGCACGACCCCGCCTGACGGACGACCCCGCCGGACGGCCGCGTGGTCGTCGCTCGTCGGGCACCGGACGTCGCGGCGTCGTTCAGCGCGGCTGTGGGCGCAGCGGCCGGGCGTCGTCGGGCAGCGGCCGGCCGGGTTTCGCGAGCCCGTGGTCCTTGCGCGCCCGCAACACACCCTGGGAGATCGTGCGCCACAGGTGGTCGTCGCCGATCGCGTCCCGCAGTCCGGCGCGTTTGAGGACCCCCCGGGTGCGGTAGTGGACACGGACGAGGTAGAGGTCGATGTCGCGCCGGTGGAGGCGGACCAGCAGCTTGCGCAGGACGTCGGTGCTGGTGCTGTCGAGCTGGTCGGTCGCCTCGAGGTTGAGCACGACCGCGCGGACCTCCGGGTCGGCATCGATCAGTTCGATGACGCGCTCCTCGACCATGGCGGCGTTCACCCAGAACAGCGGGGAGTCCAGCCGCAGGATCATCAGCCCGGCGACGGTCTGGGTCGAGCGGTGACGCCGCAACGCGCCCCACGCCGCCTTCTCGCCGGGGAGGTTGCCGAGCTCCTCGACCTCCACGCGGCTCGAGCGGTACACCAGGCCGAGCAGCGACAGGCCGACCGCGATGGCGAGGCCGGGCAGGGTGCCGAACACCACGACGCCGACGAGCGCGCCCAGGCCCGCGACCGCGTCGTTGCGGCGGATGCCCGCGTAGCGACGCAGGCTGGCGACGTCCAGCAGTCCCCACACCGCGTGGATCACCACGGCCGCGAGCACGGCGCGCGGCAGGGACCCGAGCGCCGGCGCGAACAGCACGAGCACGGCGACGGTCAGCAGGGCTGCGATCACGCTGGTGGCCTGGGAGTTCGCACCCGAGCGGACCGCCGCCGCGGTCTTGGACAGGCTGCCGGCGACCCCGAGTCCACCGAACAGGCCGGAGGCGATGTTGGCCACCCCGGTCGCGACGAACTCCTGATCGGTGTCGATGCGATAGCCACCGGTCGCGGCGAACAGGCGTGCCGCGCTCAGCGTCTCCGCCAGACCGACCAGGGCCAGGCCGATCGCCGGGAGCGCCAGCGCGGCGAGGTCGGCGGTCGTCAGCATGGGCAGTCCGGGCGCGGGCAGGCCGCGGGGGACCTCGCCCACGACCTCGACGCCGCGCTCGGCCAGGGCGAAGCGGTCCGTGATGACCAGCGTGACGACCACCAGGACCAGGCCCCAGGGGATCCGTCGTGCGACGGACCCGCCGACGAACAGCACCACCAGGCCACCGAGGCCGATGGTGGCGGTCAGCGGGTCGACGGCCGGCAGGCTGCGCGCGAGCTCGATCAGCCGGCGCAGCGTGGTGCCACTGGTCCCCGGCAGCCCGAGCAGGCGGGGGAACTCCGCCAGGATGATCACCAGCGCCAGCCCGAAGACGAACCCGGTGACGATCGGTTTGGACAGGAACTCCGCGACCCACCCGGTGCGCAACAGCCCCGCGACCACCAGTACCAGACCCGAGAGCAGGGCCAGCGCGAGCGTCAGGGCGATCGCCCGCTGCGGGTCATCGCCAGCCTGGGCGGCGACGATCGATCCGGAGACCACCGACACCGTGGACACCGGGCCGACGCTCAGGTGTGGGGACGAGCCCAGGATCGTGTAGACGAGCAGCGCGAGCGGGACGGCGTACAACCCGACCTGGACGGGTACCCCGGCGATCGCGGCGTACCCGAGCGCCTGGGGCACCACCAGCGCGGTGACGATGACGCCGGCCTGGACATCGCCGGACCACCACGCGCGCTGGTAGCCGCTGGCCCACGTCCGCACCGGGAGGTCCGGGACGCGGAACCACGGTGCCTTCGTCATCGCTCACCTCGGTCCCGAGCCCACGACCGTAGCCAGCTTCCGCGGTCGACCGGCCGGGCTCCTGGTGGTGAGCGGCCGCCCAGTGCCTGGTCGGGGCCCGGCCGTTCAGTCGAGCGGCGCGGGGGGCGGTCCGAGGACGTCGATGCCGTGCGCGGCACAGATCTCGGCGACGACGCCCGGGTCGATGGGCCCGGCGACGGGCAGCCGTGCCCGGTCGACCGGCTGGCCGAGCGCGGTGACCATCGCGTCGAACCGTGGGGCGTCGGGGCGCGACGCGGTCACGCACACGAACCGGGCCGAGGGCGAGTGCACCTGGAAGGTGTGCGGGATGCCGTGGGGCAGGGAGGCGATCGCACCGGCGGCGCCGACGAAGCGCTCGTTGCCGACGTGGAACCGCAGCTCCCCGTCGAGGACGACGAACAGTTCGTCCTCGGACCGGTGCCGGTGCAGCGGCGGCCCGAGTCCCCGCGGGGCGAGGAACTCGACGACGCTCATGGTGCCGTCCCCGCCGGCGCGGACCTTGACGGTCGCCAGGTGGTTCAGGAAGTGGAGGTGGTCTCCCGAGCCGGGTGCGAGGACCTCGGGCGCTCGGGCGGGCAGGTCGGTGGTAGCCATGACGTGAGACTGCCGTCGAGCCTTCGGGCAACCTTCCGGTGCCGGCGCCGATGCCGGCGGACCGCTGCCTGGTCCGGTCGGCTCACGAGGGGGTGGGCATCGCCGGCACCTCGATCCCGAGCTCGGCCATCGCGGCGACGTAGGTGGCGTGCGCCGCGAGCGCCTCGCGCCGCGCACCCGCACGGTGCAGGATCGTGACGTGCCGGCGGTGCGCACCCTCGTCGTAGGGAGCGAGCGTGAGGATCCGCGTCACCAGCGCCAGGGCGGCGTCCTGCGCGCCAGCTGCCTCGAGGGTCCCGAGGTGACGGTGGGCGGCCAGCGCGAAACGCTCCTGCACCTGGGCGCGGGGACCGTCGAGCCAGGGTTCGCCGACGTCGTCGGGGAGCAACGGACCGTGGAACGCAGCCACGATGGCCGCGTCGTCCTCGGCACGATCGAAATCGACGAGGTCGCAGGTCACCGCATCGAGGTCGAGCCGGATGCTCTCGCGGGTCGCGATCACCCCACCGCTCAGCACGCGTCGCACGCCGGAGAGCTGGACCGACAGTCGTGCACCGAGCCGGTGCCGGTCGGTCTCGCCCGGCCACAGCAGGTCGAACAGCTCCTCGCGGGTCACGGGCCAGCCGCGGGCGACCACGAGCCGCTTGCACAGCTGCCGGGCGCGACGTGAGCCCCATGCCGCCACCGCGACTTCCTCGCCGTCGACCTCGACCGCGAACCGGCCGAGGGATGTGATCCGGACCCGGCTCCCCGCGGGTCGAGGTGGCACGCCGGGGGTGACGTGTCCCGTGACGAACCGCTCGAACTCGGCCATCCAGGTGTCGACGTCGCCGGCGTAGGAGAAGTGGTCGCCGCCATCGAGCTCGACGAGTCGCGCGGCGGGGAGTCCCGCCGCCGTCTCGCGGGCACGATCGATGGGGATCACCGGATCGTCGATGCGATGCAACAGCAACGTCGGTTGGGTGATGGTCGGCAGCAGGTCCCGCACGTCCGCGAGCATGCCGAGCTCGAGCAGCTCCAGCAGGGAGTCCTGGCTCGCGGCGAACCGCTCGTACCGGCGGTGCCACGGCACGAAGGCCGGATCGGCCGCTGCCAACGAGGGCGCCATCCCGGGAGCGGTCGGCGAGTCGTCGGTCCCCCACCTGGCGGCGTAGGCCCGGTTGCGGACGCGGCGTGCGTCGAGCTCGTCGGCGGTGGTGCCCGCCGGGAGCAGGGCGGCGCCCGTCCCGAACAGGATCAGGCCGTCGACCCGATCCGGGTAGGTGGCGGCGAACAGCAGGCTCATCGGCCCACCCTCGGAGTTGCCGAACAGGTAGGCGTGCTCGATGCCGGCATCGTCCATGACCGCGCGCAGGTCATCGACCCGTTCGTCGAGATCGGCGATGTGCCCGTGCCGGTCGGAGCAGCCCGTGCCGCGTTTGTCGAAGTGGAGGTAGCGGCAGAAGCGGCCGAACCGCTCCAGCATGGAGCGGACCGCCGGGTACTCCCAGGACAGCTCGATGTTCTGCGCCGTCGGTGGCACCGCCACCACGGTCTGATCCCCGGACCCGAACACCTGGTAGGCGAGCCTGGCCCCCCGAGCGGGCGCGAACCGGGTCTCGGGCAGGGGCGGCGTGGACGTCACCGTGCGCCTCCCTCACCGCGACGTCCGTGATCGTAGACCGCCCGGGGGGCCGGGTGTTCGGGCTCAGCTCGGACCCGGTTCGGGCTAGTTCGGGCACTGCAGCCGCGGGTTGAAGGCGGCGAACATCCCCGCTGGGTTCGGGGCCCACAGCCACACGTGCAGGCCGCTGTCGGCCCCGATGCCCGGGACGAAGTCCGTGAAGGGCTGGCCGAACAGCTCCCCGCCTCCCTCTCGGATGTACTCGACCCCGACGAGGCGCAGGTCGCCGTCGGCGTCCGGGAGGTAGAGCAGGGCCTGCGGGGCCTCGACCCGCAGCTCCGCCGGGTCGGCCGCGGCGGCGGCGATCAGGCCGGGATGGACGTAGTGGATCCCCATGGCGCCGGCCGGACTCGAGACGCACGCCGCGGTGTCGACGTAGCCGGCGGCCTCGGCGACCGCGACGTCGTGGAACCGGGCGGTCGCGGCCCGTGCTTGGGCCAGTTCGGCGCCGAGTCCGGGGGCGATGCGGCCGATGGATTGACCGCGCGCGCCGCGGTCGCTGGCCTCGGTGTCGTTGCCGTTGTCCGGGTCGTGGGCGGTCGCCGGGACCACGGTGGCCACAACCAGGGCGACGACGGCGAACAGGACGGCAAGCATGTGGACGGGGGCGGGCGCGGGACGGGTGGTTGGCATCGCAGGCTCCTCGGGTCGATGGGTCGCTGCACGACCGAGGCTGCGCGCCCACCTTCCGGGAACCTTCAGAGCGGCGCGGCCTCGTGCGAGCTGCGCCGGCCGCGGGTCCGCAGCAGCACGAGCAGCGCGACCAGGATCAACCCGGCGCCGAGCAGCTCACGCGGGCTCGGTCGCTCCCCGAGGACGCCGAGCCCGAGGACGACCGCCGTGACGGGTTCGCCGAGGGTGAGCGTCCCGGCGACGCCCGGGCTGACCCCGACGACGCCGCGGCCGAACAGCGCGTACGCGAGCCCCGTGGCCGCGACCGCGATCCACGCGACCGTCAGCAGACCGGACGTGGACGCGAGCCACGCCCACGCCTGACCGCGCGCGACCTGCAACCCGAGCGCGACCGGCAGCAGCACGAGCCCGGCGCCCGCCAGCAGCAGCCCCATGGCGCGCATCGGTGCGGCTGCGGGCCGCAGCACCGAGGCGCTCGCCAACGTGAAGCCCGCGAACGATGAGCCGGCGACCAGGCCGGGGGCCCCCCCCCACACGGCGCGGCCGGACCGCGCCAGCTCGCCGCCCGCCACGCCCCCCACCCCCCCCCCCCCCCCCGCCCAGGGCCCCCCCCCCCCCCCCGGGGCCCCGGGGGGGGGGCGCCCCCCCGGGGCCCGGGG
>JAFIEQ010000110.1 GCA_020832455.1 Nitriliruptoraceae bacterium | reverse complement strand
CGGTCGAGTCCTGAGCGCGCAGCAGCTCGCGGACGCCGGACACCACCCGTGGAGTTCCACGGCTGTCACACCCCGCTGGCATGCTGGCGACCATGGACACCAACGACACCCACCGCACCCCGCCGGCATCGACCCTGCGTCGCTTCCGGACCCCGATCCGTGGTCACGCCTTCGCGCCACCGCCCGCGCACGCCGGCGCGGCCACGGCCCGCGGCCTGCGCCTCGACGACCAGCGCGTGGACCGCGACCAGCTGCGGCTCCGGCGCGCCCCCGGGCACCGGCACGGTCCGGGTGTGGTCCGCGTGGTAGCCGTCGACGAGCGCGCCGCAGTCGATGGTCACCAGCTCCCCGGGCGCGCACGGCCGATCGGTCGGTTCGTGGTGCGGGACCGCGCCGTTGGGTCCACTGGCGACGATGCTCGGGAACGCGACCCCGTCGGCGCCGGCGTCGACGAAGCGACGTTCGAGCGCGACCGCGAGGTCCCGCTCGCTGACCCCGGGCCGCAGATCGTGCTCGATCGCCGCGGCCAGCGCGGTCTGGGTGATCGCACAGGCCGTGGTGATGCGTGCCACCTCGGCGTCGTCCTTGACCGCGCGGGCGGCCTCCACGAGCCCGGTGGTGGGCACGGGCCGGACCCCGGCCTCACGGGCCCGGTCGGTCAGCGCCCGGCCGGCCGCCCAGCTCAGGTCCTCGGCCTCCACCGCGAGCGCGGCGCCGGACCCGGCGGTGGCGAGCGCCACACCGGGCGCGTCCCGGTCGAGCACGGCGTCCAACCCGGGCGCCTCGGAGGCGGCACGTCCGGCGTAGCGGCGGTCGGTGATCAGGCGGTCGTCCGCGGCGCTCGGGCCGAGCAGCACCTGACCGTTCGAGCCGTGGAACCCGCTGAGGTAGCGCACGTTGCGCGGGTCGGTGACCAGCAGCCAGTCGGCCGCGGTGTCCGCACCGGCGAGCCGCTGACGGATCGCCTCGCGACGGCCCGCGTGGTCGTGCGCAGGCGCGCTCACGCCGGACCCGCGTCGTCCGCGTCGCCGTCGTCGCCGTCGGCGAGCAGCGCGAGCGCGGCCCGGACCGCCAGCGGGTAGCCGTGCCGCTGGAACCCACAGATCAGCCCGTCGCACACGGCGGACAGCACCGAGGTGGCGCGGAACGACTCCCGGGCGTGGATGTTCGACAGGTGCAGTTCCACCACTGGCCCGTCGAACAGCTCCAGCGCATCGCGCAGCGCGAAGCTGGTGTGCGTCCAGGCCCCGGCGTTGACGACCACGGCGTCCGTGCCGTCCGTGCGCGCGGCGTGGATGCGCTCGAGCAGGACCCCCTCGTGCTCGGTCTGCAGGTGGTCGAGCACCGCCCCGGCGTGCTCGGCCTCCTCACGTGCGTCGGCGACGACCTCGTCGAGCGTCGCCGTGCCGTACACGGCCGGGTCACGGGTGCCGAGCTGGGAGAGGTTCGGGCCGTGCAGCAGCAGGATCCGGGCCATGGATCGCCCTCCTCGGGGTCACGGACGCGGGGTCGGGGCACCGCAGGGACGGTAGTGGTTCGGGGTGCGCCGGCCGGTCAGGCCGCCACCTCGTCGAGCACCGCGTCGACGATGGCGCGCTCCGGGGTGACCAGGACCGGCGCAGCGACGTCGTCGAGCACCACGAAGCGCACGTCCCCGCCGGCGGCCTTCTTGTCCCGTGCCATGACGCGCCAGACCGCCTCGCGGTCGAGCCGTGGCCCGACGGTGGGCAGGCCGACCGCCGCGAGCAGCGCCTCGCCGCGTGCGACGACGTCGTCGGGCGTGCGCCCGAGCGCGGCACCCACCCGCAGCGCCACGACCGTCCCGATCGCGACCGCCTCGCCGTGGAGCACCTCGGCGTAGCCGGTCAGCGCCTCCACGGCGTGGCCGTAGGTGTGGCCGAGGTTGAGGAACGCCCGCTCGCCGGCCTCCCGCTCGTCGGCGGCGACGACCGCGGCCTTGACCGCGACCGAGCGGCGCACGAGCTCCTCGAGCAGGTCGTCGGTCAGCCAGGCGCGCACGGGCCCGTGCGGGTCCGCGCCATCCACCGCGGCCTCCAACAGCTCCATCACGGCGGCGTCGCGGATCAGGCCGTACTTCACGACCTCCCCCAGCCCCTCGCGCAGCACGCGGTCGGACACGGTGGCCAGCGTCGCGACGTCGCACAGCACCCCGACGGGCTGGTGGAACGCGCCGACGAGGTTCTTGCCGGCCGCGAGGTTGATGCCGGTCTTGCCCCCGATGGCGGCGTCCACCTGCGCCAGCAGGGTGGTCGGCACCTGCAGCACCGCGATCCCGCGGTTGTAGGTGGCCGCGGCGAACCCGGCGAGGTCGCCCACGACCCCGCCCCCGACGGCCACCACCGCATCGCCGCGCTCCAACGGCAGCGCCGCGCAGGCGTCCCACAGCGTCGCGAGCACCTCGACGTGCTTGGCGGCCTCCCCGTCCGGCACGAGCACCCGCTCGTGGACGAGCCCCGCCCCGTCGAGCGCCGCCTCGACACGGTCGAGGTGGCCCGCCGCCACGATCGGCCCCTGCGAGACGACCAGCACCCGGCGGGCGCCGGCGGGTAGCGGCAGGTGCGCCGGCGCGTCGCCGAACAGCCCGCGGCCGACCACGACCGGGTAGGGCCGATCGGCCAGCGCGACCTGCACGACGGTGGTCACGTCATCACCTGCTCGTGTTCGGAGGGGGTGAGCACGTCCCCGCTGTGCAGCGCCCAGGCGATGACGTCCTCCGCCACCTCGAGGTGCGGTCGTGCGGCGTCGATGGTCGCGTCGCTGACCTGGCGGTAGCGCGCGTCCCGGGCGGCGTGGGTCGCACGGACCTGCTCGTCGAGGTCGCCGGCCAACAGCGGCCGGTCGGTGTCGCCGGTCAGACGCTCGACCAGCACCTCCGGGGGCGCGTCGAGGTGCACGATCGCGCCGGTGAGCAGCAGGGAGGCGACGTTGTCGTCGCGCAGCACCGCTCCCCCGCCGAGTGCGATGACCAGGTCGTGGAACATCGACAGTTCCTCGACCACGCGGCGTTCCAGTTCACGGAACCCCGCCTCACCGTGGGCGGCGAACAGTTCCGGGATGGACCGCCCGGTCCAGGTGCGGATCTCCTCGTCGGTGTCGGCGAGGCGTCGCCCGAGCCGGTCCGCGACCCGCGCGGCCACGGTCGACTTGCCGACGCCCATCATCCCGACCAGGCACAGGTTGCGGCTCATCACCGGTCGGCCACATCCGCGAGGTAGCCGGTGAGGTTGCGCACCACCTCGTCGACGGTGTCACCACCGGTCTTCTCCAGCAACGCATCGGCGAGTTCGAAGGCGACGACCGACTCCAGCACGACCCCGGCGCGGGGCACCGCGCACGCATCGGAGCGCTGGGTGATGGCGACGGCCGGTTCGTGGGTGTCGAGGTCGACGGTGGCCAGCGGGCGCGGCAGCGAGGAGATCGGTTTCATGGCGACCCGCAACCGCAGCGGCTGCCCCGTCGACATCCCCGCCTCCAGTCCCCCGGCGCGGTCGGTCAGGCGCTGGTAGCGGCCGTCGACGCGTTCGATCTCGTCGTGGGCCTCGCTGCCGGGGCGCCGGGCGACATCGAACCCGTCGCCGAACTCGACGCCCTTCATGGCCTGCACGGACAGGGCGGCGGCGGCGAGCCGGGCGTCGAGCTTGCGGTCGTAATGCACGTGGCTGCCGAGGCCGGGCGGCAGGCCGTAGGCGATGACCTCGATGATGCCGCCGAGGGTGTCGTTGTCGTCCTTGGCGGCGTCGATGCGCGCGATCATGCGCTCGGCGGTGTCGGCGTCGAAGCAGCGGACCTCGGAGGCGTCCACCTCGTCGAGCTCGTCGGGGCCCGGGCGGGCCGCGTCGTGGGGCACCTCGACGTCGCCGATGGCGACCACGTGGCTGACGATCCGGACCCCGACCGCGGCGAGCAACTGCTTCGCGAGCGTGCCGGCCACGACCCGGGCGGCGGTCTCCCGCGCGGAGGCGCGTTCGAGCGCGTCACGGACGTCGTCGTAGCCGTACTTGAGCGCCGCGGTCAGGTCCGCGTGTCCCGGACGTGGCCGGGTGAGCTTGCCGCCGCGGCCCGTGGAACGGATCGCCTCGAGGTCGTCGCGCGGTTCGGGGTCCATCGCGTCGACCCACTTGGGCCACTCCGTGTTGCGGATCACGACGCTGATCGGCGAGCCGAGCGCCACGCCGTGGCGGACCCCGGCGAGGATCTCGAGCTCGTCGACCTCGAACTGCATCCGGGGCGAGCGTCCGTGGCCGAGCCGGCGCCGCGCGAGCTCCGCGGCGAGCAGCGGCGAGGAGACCTGCAGCCCCGCCGGCAGACCCTCCGTGGTGGTCACCAGGGCCGGTCCGTGCGACTCTCCAGCGGTCAGCAGGCGCAGACGGGGCACGGCGGGTTCCTCGGGGTCGTGGCGGACCCGACGAGCCTACCGGCGGTGGTCGATCGGCTGATCTCGACCGCCGCCACCGTGTTGGTCTGCGGCCTGACCGCGCCGGCTACAACGCTTCCCAGTCACCCACTCCGGTGATCCCCAGGTTGGGCACGATCGCCTCGCCCTCCGGTGGGCTGTCGACGGTCGCGTTCCTCGTGAACCGGTTGGTGTCGATCGGGCTGCCACCGGAGGAACGTTGCGCCGTGTCGGGCGAGCACTCCGAGTCGTCCGGGTCGAAGTTGGTGGCGAGCAGCGATGCGTCACACGACATGAAGAAGAGGCGGTCGTAGGAGCCGTTGAAGTCGATCCTGAACTGCTCGCGTGCGAACACCAGGGTCATCTGACCGTCGGCACGGAGGTTCTGTTCGACCATGACGTCCACATCCGCGACGACGCCGACGCCCGGCCAGGAGGGGAAGAACTTCGGGTTCTTGGTGAAGGTGATCGATCCGGCCGTCGAACCGGCGCCAGGCGAGCTGAGCAGATCGTCCGTCGTCGCCTCGGCGAACAGCGACATCCGGCTCGAGTTGCCGTTGCCGTTGTTCATCTCGTTGACGATGTTCGACCGGTAGGCGTAGTACTGGCCGTCCGGCGGCCCTGCGTTCGCCGTCCAGGTCCAGGTACGCCGCCCGCCCGTGTCGGTGAACACCCAGTTCGGACTCGGCTTGTCGATGATCTGGGTGCCGTCGCAGGGCTCGTCCGCGTCCCCGGGACTGCGCTGCACGGTGCCGTCGGGGCAGAGCTCGTACCAGGGGTCGTTGTTCGGGTTGACCTGCCCGTCGAGGCGTTGCTCCCAGAACCGGCGGGCGGTGAAGTTGGGGATCGGCTTGGGCGCGGCGCCGGCGGTGCAGTCGCTGTCGGAGCAGGTGCCGGCTGCCGAGTAGGGCCCATCGACGCGCCCGGGCGAGCCGACGATGTCCCCGTTGGCGTGCACGCCCCCATCACCGATGCGCGTGTTGGCGTGGTCGAAGTAGAGGTCCCCGCCCGTCAGGATGCTCACGGTCGCCGGGAGCGGCACCAACGGTCGACTGTCGTAGTTGACCCGCATGACCCGGGTCGTGGTCCGGGACTCGCAGTCCGGCAGGAACCCGACCCCGTAGATCGTGGCCGAGGTGTCGTCCACGATCGCGATGCCGTCACCTCCCGCACTGCGCTGGAAGGACGCACATCCCGGTGTGACGCGGGTCAGGGCCTGATCGATCGCCCACTGCCGTGCCTGCGCCGCGTCGTCCGGGGCGCTAGTCGGCGCGGTGAACGGCTGCTGGGGCTGCTCCGGATCCGCGAGCGCCGCGACCGCCAGCTCGGCGGCCGACTCGGCGACCAACAACGCGGACTCCGCGTTCACCGTGGTGGTCGTGGCACGCTGCTGCGGCGTCGCGTAGGCGACGAACAGCGCGGACAGCATCAGCAGCACGAGCATGCCGAGCAGCGCGGTCGGCAGTGCGACGCCGTCCTCTGCCCCGGTGTGTGATCGCGGTCTCATGGTCGCCCCTACTTCGGCTGTTGCAGGGTGATGGAAGGTGTCCCACCCTGGATCGGGATGGCGGTTCCCCCCGCGGTGGTGACGCTCTCGACGCGGAACAGGTACGTGGCTGCCGAGACGTGGTTGTTCGCCTGGAGGTTCACGATCCCCTGGGCGTTGGTCTGTGCGGACCGCAGCTCACCGAAGTTGTTGGTGTCCGGCCCGAAGCGCCCCGCGACCCGGACCGAGTCCGCGACCGTCCCGTCGGCGTAGCGGACGGTCATCTGCACGCGCGGGTACCAGAAGTTCTTGTTCTGCGCCTTGCTGATGTCGGCGAGGGTGACCGTGACACCCGTGCCGTCGGTGGTGGGGTTGGCGGTACGGACCTCCGTCCCGAAGCGATCCGGGTCCGTCGCATCCACCACGCGCAGCGACACGGCGTAGGCACCGGAGGCGGCGTAGGTGTGGGTCAGCGGCGCCCCGGTCGAGCGCACCTGCTCGGCCACGCCCGTCTCGCCGACGTCCCAGATGTACTCACCGATGGTGCCCGAGTAGAACGTCGCAGCCGGATCGAAGGTGCAGGTCAACCCGCTGCAGGCGATCGAGAACTGGGCGGCCGGGATCGCCGAGTCGGTCAGGTCGACGAACTGGGTGAGCGAGTCCGATGCGCCCTCGTCATCGATGACCTGGAGCACCACGTTGTAGGTGGCCGGCGACGGGAAGGTCACGGTGGCGACCTCACCGGTGCCGGTCAGCCCCGTGGCGCCGAACGTCCACAGGTACGACGCGATGGCACCGTCCTCGTCGTAGGATCCGCTCGCGTCGAACACGCAGGTGAGCCCGGAGCACGTCTGGCTGAAGGTCGCGACCGGTGGCCGGTTCGGGTTGATCGTGCCGTCGGCGATGGCCGCGTTCCGCATCGTGATCTGCGTCTCCACCCGGGTCGCCGCCGTCCGGCCCTCAGGCGCCTGATCGCCCTCGAGGACCACGGCCACGACCGCGATGTCCCCGCGGTCGTCGATGATCTCCGTGGAGGTGCAGTCGAGCGCGACCCCATCGAGGTCATCGGTCGCGTCGACCCCGGCGCGATCGAGCAACGAGAACCCGGACCCCCCGCCGAGCCCGAACGCCAGGATCTGGTCGTCACGGCCGGCGACCTCGCGGATGAGGTCCCCGCCATCCATCCGGTAGGTCCGCAGCTCGTCCTCATCGATGCGCCCGTTGCCGTCCTCGTCCCGCCACCAGACGGTCACCGATGCCTCGTCCGAGGTGTCGCAGACCCCCCAGGAACTGCGGATCTCGTCGCGGAGCCGCTCCATGGCGAACCGGGCGGAGTCGGTGTTGACCCGCAGGTCCTGGGCCACGCGCTCGGCGCGACCGGTCGACGACACGGTCGTCAGGACCGCCGCGCCGAGGATCGCCGACACGAGGATGACGATCAGCAGTTCGACCAGGGACACCCCGTCCTGACCGTGGAGTCGTCGCCGGATATCAGCCACGTTGCACCTGCGCGACGACGGTGCTCGTTCGAAGCTCACGGGTCGCCCCTCGTTCCTGCCACGTCACGACGGCGGTGACCCGGCGCGCGTTACCGAACCCGTCGATCGCCGTCACGTGGGTCTCGATGTCGTACTCGCCATCGGTGCCCCAGTAGGGCAGCTCGTCGCGGACACCACCGTCGACGATGCACATCGTCTGCTCGACCAGCCCGCCCGACTCGTCGACCGTGAAGGTCCCGGGGCAGCGCACGTCGTGCTCGTCCTCGTCCATCCCGAGCTCCGCCCACGGGATGGACCGTGCAGCTTCGACGGTCTGCGTGGCGAGCCCGGACGCCGTCGTGCGGTCCGCGGTCGATCGCAACGCGAACAACCCGCTCGTTGCGACCTGTGAGAGCGCGAGGAACGCGGTGGCCAGCAACAGGGCGGCGATCATCACCTCGACGAGGCTGATGCCTTGTTCCTGCCGCAGTCGCGTCCGCAGCGCACGTGTCCGACCCACGCCGACTCCTCCGGGATTGTCTCCCGGTCCATCGGCACCGACAGCGCTCGGCTTGAGCGCTATCGGTGCTGACGCGCAGCGGCGGACTGGCGAGGGCTACTTCAGCGGGTCCGCGGAGCTACACAGCTGGAAGATCCCCCCGGAGCCGTCCTCCGCGACGTAGGTCACGGCGACGCAGCCGTCGTCGAACCCGCGTAGCACGAAGTTGCCAGCGAAGACGTCGCCGCGACGCAGCGCCTGCTCCTGCCCGTCGACCGTGACGAGCGCGACCGGTTCCTCGGCGTCCTCGTCGGTCGCCTCAAGGGTGAGCACGCGGCCCTGACAGACGACCTCGACCCCGCTCTCGCAGGTCCCGGTCGCCGATGGCGGCTGCACCGGCGTCAGGCCGCCGCTGCCGGGATCGGTCGGTGACGGTGCGGACGGGTCGCCGGGCACCGTCGGGTCGCCGGGCGACGTCGGATCCCCGTTGGGGTCACCGGGCTCGCCCGGCGCATCCGACGTGGGCTCCGGCTCCTCGACGACGGGCTCGAACGGATCACGGCTGACGAACACATCCACGGTGACGGGCAACGCGGCCGCGAACGAGGTGTCCTCGACATCGTCCTCGTCGTCCTCCGACTCGGTCGCGACCGGGAGCGGACGTTGCTCCAGGACGGCGAACGGCCCACGGTCGACCGCGATCAGCGCCCATGCGGCCACGACGGCGGCGAGAACGGCGAGCAACACGACGACCGTGGTGCGGGACGCGCGCCGCCGGGTGATGGTGGGGAGCGCGGTCATGAGACGTCCTCCTGCTCGTCGAGGGTCTCCTCGTCGAGCGCGTCGTCGCCGTCCTGGTCCTCGACGGGCTGCTCCGCCTCCGGGACGGGGTCCGCGGGGATGGCTCCGGCCGCGACCGCGAAGGTCCGTCCGGTCAGGTTCGCCGTGAGCTGCGGGTAGTCAGCCGCGGACACCGACATCGAGTCCCAGATCACCGCTCGGGCGGTGATGGTCGGGTCCTCGACCCGACGGAGGAAGTCGACGATCTCGAAGTACGAGCCCTGCAGGGAGACGTTGAGCGTGATGTCCGCCACGGACGGGTCGGCGACGGCTTCGATCGGCCGACCGGTCGTCACGGTCTGCAGGGTCACGTCCGCGTCATCGGCGGCGAGCTGCAGCTGGCGGAGCAGCGTGGGCACGTTGGCGACCGTCGGCAGCACCGAGTGTGCCGCGGCGAGCTCCGCCTCGAGCTCTGGCGAGGTCCGCCGGACCTCCTCGAGGCGGGCGATCTCCGCACGGGCCTGGGTCTGCTGCTGCTCGACCGTGGCGATCTGGTCCTCGAGGTCCGCGAGTTCGTCACGTTGCGGCTGCCACAGCAGCAGGTAGAACACGGCGACGAGCAGGACCGCACCGAGCGCGGCGAGGATGATCTGGATCCGCGTCATCGCCGCAACTCCTCGGGAAGACCGTCCGCATACCGTTCCGTACGGGCAAGGGGCAACAGGCCGACGTCCATGCTGAAGCTCGCCACACCGTCGACGTCGACGGTGGAGGAGTTGAACAGCGGTTCATCGAACGTGGCGACCTTGTCGAAGTTCAGCAGCAGCCGCTCGACGCCCGGCGCGATGCCGCCCAGGGACTGCCCACTGACGTTGAGCGAGCCGACCAGGCGCGTCGGGGCGTCGGTGGGTCGGGTGATGGTCACGCTCAGGCCGGTGAGCCCCGCATCGCCAGGCGTCACCAGTGCGACGTCCTGCAGGACCCCGGCCACCGAGACCTCGCCGTTCAGGTTCGTCGCCAGCCGCTGGTCCGCCTCGTTCACGCGCTGGTCGATGTCGGCGAAGATGGCGAGATCCCCCTCGCGTGACCGCAGGGTGGCGAGTTCCGACTGGGCGTCGGCGAGCTCCTCCTCGGCGGACGTGATCTGGGTCGCGCCCCACAGGTAGACCCCACCGAGCACCGCGAGGAGCACGATGGCCGCGAGGCCAGCGAACAGCCGCTGCTGGTTCGCCGCGTCCTTCTCGCGTGTGGCGCTCGGGAGCAGGTTGACACGCACGCTCATTCGAGACCTCCAAGGGCCAGGCCGATGGCGGTCACGAGCGACGGTCCGACCCGCTGGAGGTCCTCGGCGCCGTAGACCGTGTTCTTCGCCGGGTAGCGGGCGAAGGGATCACCGAGCTCCACCGGCAGCCGCAGCGCGGCCTCGAGCCGCTCGCGCAGGCCGACCAGCGACGCACCGCCACCGCTCAGCACGACGCCTCCCAGTTGCGGCCCACCTGCGCCGCCCTGGTGGTGCTGGTAGTAGTCCAGCGAGCCGCGGACCTCGTCGATGAACGCATCCGCCTGCTCGGTCACGATGCGCGCGCCGGCGTCGTCGGTGTTGCCGACGGCGGCGCTGCGCTTGAAGGCCTCGGCGTCCTCCGGGCTCATGGACAGCCCGGAGCTCAGCGCCCGGGTGATGTCGTCGCCGCCGTTGACCAGCATGCGCACGAAGGTCGGCACGCCCTGCTGGTGGACCACGATGTTGGTGACCCCGGCGCCGACGTCGACCAGCACCTGCCGGCCCTGGTCGAGCATGGAGTCGTCGCCCATCGCCCGCAGGATGGCGAACGGGTTCAGGTCGACGCCGATGGGCTTGAGACCTGCCTCGGTCGCGGCGGACACGTGGGCGTTGATCATGTCGCGGTGCCCGGCGACGAGCATGAGGCGCTGCATGCGGTCGCCCTCGTCGGAGGTGAACTCATCGACGATGTGCACGTCGAGTTCGGCCTCCTCGACCGGGATCGGGATGTGCTCCTGGACCTGGTAGCGGAGCGACCCGCGCAGCTCCGACTCCTCCATCCACGGCAGGTCGACCTGGCGCACGACGACCCGCTGGTTGGCGACACCCAGCCACACCTTCTTGGCCTTGATCTTGGCGTCGTCGAGCAGGTCCTTGAGTGCGGACACGACCTCGAGCGGGTCCATGATCTCCCCACCCTGGACGGCGTCCATCGGCAGCATCGCGCCCCCGAAGTTGGTCACCACCGTGGAGCCACGCGAGGTGGCCACCTCGGCGACGGTGATCGTGCGGGTGCCGATATCGACCCCGACAGCGCTGGATGCCAACGGTCAGCCGTTCTCTTCGCGGGCGGAGACCTCGCCGTCGGCGAGGAAGGCATCCAGGTCGTGCATCCGGATGCGGTAGTTCTTCCCGATCCGCAACGCGGCGAGCTGCCCGGCGTTGATGAGTCGGTAGACGGTCATGTTCGACACGCGCAGCGCGTCCGCGACCTCGGCGACGGTCAGCAACCGTCCCGGGATCGGTGGGTCCTGCTCAGCCATGGGCCTGCCCTCGCGCGTCGTGACGTCTGGAACCGTGCTCCCCACATCCCTCGTGCATCAGGTGACAGGTTGCGCCACTCGAGTCACGCGAGGCCCATGAGTAACACGGGGCTCAGACGTGCGTCAACAGCAACTGTCGGCCACCTTGGCCACCGACTTGAGAACCACACGCATGTGATTCCCGATCCGTGCCCGTCCGGCACCGCTCGACCGGGCTCAGATGCCGAGCACGAGGCCGACCAGCGCGACGGCCGGTTCCCCAGCCAGGATGGGCACCAGGGCCCCGACGGCGAGGTACGGACCGAAGGGGATCCGGGACGCGAGACGCGCCCTGCCCACCGCCATCAGGGCCACCGCGATCACCACTGCGGAGATGATCGTGGCGTAGGCGAACACGACCAGCTCCAGAGCGCCGAGGTAGCCCACGACCATCCCGAGCGAGATGGCCAGCTTGATGTCCCCCATCCCGATCCCGACCTGTCCACGCACCAGGCGGAACACCTCCGACAGCGCGAACATCACCCCCGGCACCAGGATGGCGGCCAACGCGGCGCGGCGCAGATCGATCCAGGCACCGTCCATCACCGCCGCGAACACGACCAGCGGCGCGAGCACGAACGGCAGGCGCAGCGTGAGGCGGTTGGGGATGATCCGGTGCTCGAGGTCGATCGCGGTCGCGACCACCAGCGACCACACGAGCACCAGCAACGCCGGCAGGAGCGGATCGAGACCCCAGACCCACGCGGTGGCACCGAACAGTGCCGCGGTGACGGCCTCGACGATCGTGTAGCGCACCGCGATCGGCTCCGCGCAGTTGCGACACCTGCGGCCCAGCACGAGCCAGGAGACCACCGGGATGTTGTCCCGTGCGGCGATCAGCGCCCCGCACGCGGGACAGGCCGACCGCGTCGGCTGCATGACCGTGCCGCCGTTCGGCCAGCGGTGGATCGGCACGTTCGCGAACGAGCCGACCAGAAGCCCGATGACGACCGCGCCGGCGATGAGCAACCCCACCACGCTCTCCTGGGTCGTTCGTTGTGGAGGCCGGACCCTAACGGGCGTCGACGCGCGGGCTCAGCAGCCGCCCTCCGTGGGGTTCGCGTCACCATCCGCGGCGAAGCGCCAGGTCCGCGGCGCGAGCGCCTCGTGCGTCGCCTCGATGCACAGCCCAGAGGCGTGCGCCGTGAAGCTGCCGTCGTTCGTGAACGCGACGCGGTCGCTGACGAGGAACCCGACGTCCTCGAGTTGCGCCACCCAGTCGGCGGGCTCGTCGCCGCCCATCACCCGGTAGGCCTGCGCGGCACCCGCGTTGCGCAGGTCGCTGACCACCGTGGCCTCGAAGGCCCGCTCGCGCTGACCGAGGAAGGCTGGGATCGCGATGGCCGCGAGGACAGCGACCACCAGGACGACCACGAGCATCTCCGGCACCGTGAAGCCATGCGTGTCCACGAACCACCTGCTCCTGGGCATCAACTTGCCTTCGTGATCGCCCTGAACGAACGGTGGGGGCACCCGAGGTGCCCCCACCGTCTAGATCAGATCGACGAGATCACTCCGAAGGCGGAGGCGTGGTCCCGCCACAGCCGCCGGTCGCGACGCCTTGGATGCCGCCGTCGTTGCTGATGTACGCAACGTTGCGATCGGGGGTGGTCCCATCGACGAGCGAGCCGTGGGTTCCACAGATGGAGAAGGCGTTGACGCCGAAGGCGGTGGAGCCAACGACGATCGAAACCGGCTCAGCCCCGCCCTGGATCTCGGTGAGGTAGGTGCCGAGGTTGGCATCGAGGCCCTCGTAGCTCCCACCGCTGTTCACGGCGGCCGCCTCGATCTCGAGCGCGACGTTGCGGACGGTGGAGGTCAGCTCAGACTCCCAGGCGCGCTCGCGCTGGGAGAGGAAAGCCGGGATGGCGATGGCGGCGAGGATGCCGATGATGAGCACGACGACCAGCAGTTCGATAAGGGTGAAGCCCTCTTCGCGCTTGGCGTCTTCGATCTTGGTGGCGAGCATGTGTCTCGCTCCTTGTCATGATGACGATGAGTGGGTGTGGATCCGTGACCCGTCGTCTGCGTGCCTTGCCCCTGCCCCCAGGTCGTCATCACGACGGCACTGGTGCGCGAGGTAGTCCGGATGACCGTCCGCCGGAGATGATCGGCGACGAGGTCCCGTGACGTTGCTCCCTCCACCTCTCAGCGGGGTCGCCCTTGTCACGCGCGTACAACGTGTCCACCTGTCCATCGGCCGTGACACCCCGGACCTTGAGCACACACCGTGACATCGTCCGCACCAGCGCACACCGGTGCCCGCTCCCCCCACGCGACCGGGACCCAAACCCAAAGCCCCCGCCCAGGAACCGGGGTCGAGCATATTAGAAAAACAAAAATATATATAATTGGAGAAAACAATATTAAAA
>JAFIEQ010000109.1 GCA_020832455.1 Nitriliruptoraceae bacterium | reverse complement strand
GGGGGGGTTGGGGGGCGCACCCCCCCGGGTGCGGGCCCGGGGGGCGCCGAGGGATCCGGACCGGGCGGCCGCGGCCCCGCCGGCCGCCGACAGCACGGGAGCGAACCCATGAGCACGGACACGGTGATCCGCACCGACGGGCTGGTCAAGGACTACGGGCGCGGGGGGACCGCGGTGCGCGCGCTCGATCGCGTCGACCTCGAGGTGCAGCGCGGTGAGGTCTTCGGGTTCCTCGGACCCAACGGCGCCGGCAAGTCGACGCTGATCCGCATCCTGCTGGACCTGCTGCGCCCGAGCGAGGGTCGCGCCGAGGTGTTCGGCGTCGCGCCACGCGCCGGCGGACCGTCCCTGCGCGCCCGCATCGGCTACCTCCCCGGTGAGCTGGCCATGAGCGCACGCACCACGGCGCAGGACCTGCTCGAGCACTACGCGCGGTTGCGCGGCGGGGCCGGCGCGGATCGCATCGCCCCGCTCGCGGAGCGGTTCGGGCTCGATCCGACCCGCCCGGTCCGCACCCTGTCCAAGGGCAACAAGCAGAAGGTCGGCGTGATCCAGGCCTTCATGCACCGTCCGGAGCTGCTCGTCCTCGACGAGCCGACCAGCGGCCTCGACCCGCTGCTGCAACGTGAGTTCCTGACCCTGGTCGAGGAGGCCCGCGACGACGGCGCGACCGTGTTCATGTCCTCGCACGTGCTGTCCGAGGTCGAGCAGGTCGCCGAGCGGGTCGCGATCATCCGCCAGGGGCGGATCGTCGACCTGGACGACGTGGCGACGCTCCGTCACCACGCCGGGCAGCACGTCGAGCTGACCTTCGACACCGCGGTCGACCCAGCGGCCGTCGCGGCGCTGCCGGGGGTCGAGGACGTCGAGGTCGAGGGGACCACGCTGCGCTGCCTGCTCCGCGGCGAGCCGGACGCCCTGCTCAAGCACGCCGCCACGCACCGCGTGGTCCGCTGGCACGCGCAGGACCGGGAACTCGAGGACCTGTTCCTCGACCACTACCGCGTGCCGGCCGAGGAACTGCACACCGAGGACGAGGGGGCCGCCGATGGCCACTGACACCACCCGACCCGCCGCCGACGCCGCCCCGGCGGGTCCCCCATCCACGGCGGCGGACCGGCGGCACCGCGACGGCGCGTCGTCCGCGGACACCGCCGCACCGGGCGCGGTCCTGCGGTGGGTCCTCACCCAGCAGCGCCGCAGCACCGTGTTGTGGGCCGTGGCGGTCGCGGCCGTCAGCGGGATCTATGCGAGCTTCTACGACCTGATGGACATGGGGGAACTGGAGGCCATCGTCGGCGGCATGCCCGAGGGCCTGGTCGCGGCGCTGGGCTACGACCAGCTCGGGTCCGCCGCGGGCTACCTCGAGTCGACCATCTACGCGCTGCTCGGCGTGGTGCTGCTGGTGGTGTTCGCCGTCAGCAACGGTGCGCGGCTGTTGGCCGGCATCGAGGAGGACGGGGTGCTGGAGCTGGAGGTCAGCTCCGCGACCGGCCGCCGGCAGGTGGTGGTGGAGCGGGCGCTGGCGCTGGTGGTGCAGGTGACCGTGCTGGTCGCGGTCCTGTCCGCGGTCGTCGCATCGATCGTGGCGGTCGTGGACGCCGAGGTGGCGGGCACCGGACTGGTCGCCGCGGGGCTCGGCCTGTGGCTGTTCGCGGTGGCGATCGGGTCGATCGCCCTCGCGGCGGGAGCTGCGACCGGTCGCCGCGTCGTCGCGCTGGGGATCGGGACCGGGGTCGCGGTCGTCAGCTACCTCGCCGATGCGCTGGCGGCGATCTGGGAGGACGGTGCGTGGCTGGAGGCGGTCAACCCCTACTCCTGGTACCTCGCCGGCTCGCCGTTGGCCGAGGGGATCGACGTGGCCGGGTTCACCGGGCTGGCCGTGCTGATCGTCGTGGCGCTGACGGTCGCCGTCGCCTCGTTCGAGCGTCGTGACCTGGGCGCCTGAGTGCGACGCGTGGTGACCACCGTGGTCGTGCTCGCCGCGCTGTGGGCCGCCGTGGTCGTGCTCGCGGCCGTCTTCCAGCGCCAGCTGATCTACCTACCGACCACGGCGGCGCCCGAGGTCCCCAGCGGTGTCGAGGTGGAGACGATCGCGGTCACGACCTCCGACGGGCTGGACCACGAGGCCTGGTTCCTGCCGGCAGTGGGGGAGCCGGTCGCGACCGTGTTCGTCGCGCCGGGCAACGCCGGCAACCGTGCCGCGCGGGTGCCGATGGCCGAGGGTCTGGTGGCACGCGGTCACAGCGTCGTGCTGCTCGACTACCGCGGCTACGGCGGGAACCCGGGCTCACCCGCCGAGGACGACCTGGTCGCCGACGCGCGCACGGTGCTGGAGGCGGTCGTCGCCCGCGACGACGTCGATCCGGCGCGGGTCGTCTACCTCGGGGAGTCGCTCGGGACCGGGGTCGTCGCCGGCCTGGCGGCGCAGCGGGCGCCGGCGGCGCTGGTCCTGCGCTCGCCGTTCCCCGAGCTCGCGGACGTCGGTCGGTCCGCCTACCCGTTCCTGCCGGTGCGCACCCTGCTGCGGGACCGCTACCCCGTGAGCGAGCAGCTCGAGACGATCGAGGCGCCGGTGCTGGTGATCGCCGGTGACGCGGACCGCATCGTGCCCACGAGGTTGTCGCGTCGGGTCGCCGAGCGGGCGCGGGCCGAGCTGGTGGAGATCGAGGGTGCGGGACACAACGACGCCGCGCTGTTCACCGGGACGCGGTTGCTCGACGCGATCGACGACTTCGTCCGCGCGCACCTCGACGCCGGCGGCGATCACTGACCCGCGCGCGCGTCGGCGCCCGCCGTTCAGCTGCAGGTGGGCCGCAGGGAGCCGAGGATCGCGGCCGCCTCGCGCCACAGCACGGAACCGCCCGCATCGGCGACCAGGTGCCGGGTGGCGTGGGGGAAGCGTCGCGCCAAGGTCGCGCCGTGATCCGGCGAGTGCACCGGGATGATGTCGAGCGCCCCGTACCAGAGCTCCACCTCGACGTCGATCCGCTCGGGCGCCACGGGCCACGGCAGCAGGGACAGGCGCAGGTCGCGGGCGTAGCCGCGGGCGCCGCGCCGGAACCCCTCGACCAGGGCGGACTCGTAGGCCTCGGCGAACGCGGCCTCGCCGAAGAACGCCCGGTCGTGCGGGGAGCAGCTCGCCGTGACGGTGTCCAGCAGCGTCGCGGCGCTCGCGATGGAGGCGAAGTTGGCCTCGACCGCGTCCGGTGCCGATGTCATGGCCGCGAGCATGTCGGCGACGGGCGCCGGCAGACCGACGCGCTCGTGCACCTCGTGCAGGTCGTCCTGCCCGGCGACGACGACGAGCTTCGAGGCGATCCCCGCGGCGGCGCACTGGATCGCGAAGACCGAGCCCTGGGAGTAGCCGAGCATGGGGACGCGCTCGGCCCCGTGGGCTTCCAGCACCGCGCGCAGATCGCGGGCCCACGAGTCGTGATCGCGGGCGGGGTCGTGCATCGAGCCGCCGAGCCCCGGTCGGTCGACGGCCAGCAACCGGATCCCGAGTTGCTCGAGCAGCTCCGGGGGCGCGAAGCCCAGCTGGAAGCTCATGCCCGCGCCGTTGTGGACCAGGACCAGCTCGCCGTCGGTCGGGCCCCACGCGCCCCAGGCCAGCGTGCGGCCATCGGGGAGCTGGTGCGTGCCGGTCCGGTCGGGGACCGGGGTGGCGATCGTGCGCATCAGGGTGCTCCTGCCGGCCCGAGCGGCCGGCGCGGTGACGTCCGGGTCACAGCAGGTCGCTGAACCCACGGTCGACGTGACCGGTCATGCGGCGGTGCAGGCGTGCGGCGCCGTCATCGGTCATCGCGCCCACGTGGTCGGCGACCAGACGCAGGACCTCCACGTCCGCGTTCGCACGGTCGCTCGACGCGAGCAGGGCGCGCAGCGGTGGCTGCAGGTCGCGGGGGAAGACCGACACGTCGGCCCGGTCGGCCCGCACCGCATCCGCGTGCATCTGGAACAGCTCCCGCACGATGCGGCGCTGTCCGTGCTGGTAGGTGGCCATCCGGGGGTGTTCGATCACGAAGACCCACAGCAGGTCGCGCAGCACGTCGTCGACGAGCCGCGCATCGCGGGGGATCGCGAGGTCGTTGAGGTGGCGTCGAGGTGGCGCGTGGGCGTCACGCGGGGCGACGGAGTGCACCAGCCGGTTGATGAGCCGCTTGCGCATCAGCCGCAGCGCCTGCCGTGACTCCAGGGACCCGTCGAACTCCCCGGACAACGTCCGGAACCCCTCGAACGGGCCCTGCGGCTCCGTGAACAGCTCCTCGAACGCCGCGGTCAGGTCGCTGGCCGTGTAGTGGGCCGGGTTGGACGGCGGCGTGGTCGACAGCTTCCCACGCCGCTGCCGCCGCTCCACGAGCTGGGCGGCGACCTGCTCGCGTGCGGAACCCGACTGGGTCAACAGCGCCAGCGGCAGGGAACCGGCGAGGAAGAAGTCCTCGAGGTCGTGCACGGCGTAGGCGACGTCGTCCGCCCACTCCATGACCTGGGCCTCGAAGCTCTTGGTGTGCCGGCGCTCGTCGGCGACCGGCTCGCGGACCCAGGCGGCCAGCTCCCGCTCCGTGGGGTAGAAGCACCACTTGCGGGTCGAGACCTCGCCGCGTTCCCACGGGTACTTGATCGCGGCGTCGAGGGTGGCACGCGTCAGGTTCAACCCGGGCTGGGCGGTGGAGCCCGTCAGGCGGACGGTGACCAGCCGGAAGGTCTGCGCGTTGCCCTCGTAGCCGCCGACGGCGTCCGGGTCGAGCCCCCACGCGCGTGCGGTGTCGTCGATCGCGTCGTTGAGTTCCTCCTCGCCGACGTGGCCGAACGGGGCGTGCCCGAAGTCGTGCATGATCGCGGCCGCCTCGACCACGTCCGGGTGCGCCCCGAGCTTCCAGCCCAGCCGTCGCGCGAGCTGGGACACCTCGATGGTGTGGGTCAGACGCGTGCGGAAGAAGTCCGCCTCGCCGGGGGCGACGACCCCGGTCTTGCCCTGCAGCCGTCGGAACGCGGTCGTGTGGACCAGGCGGTCGTAGTCGCGCGCGAAGGGGTGGCGGTAGTCGCCTGGATCGTCGCGATCGGGCAGGCGCGCGAGATCCTCGTCGGTGTAGCCGGTCGTACGGGGGTCGGCCACCGTCAGGCCTCCGGTCCAGTGGGTCGTCGCCGCAGGGTCGATGATGCGGCGATCGATCGCCGGTCACGGGGTCGGTCCCTGCCGAGCGTGGCGGATGCGCGGCTCGTGCGCGGCAGGCTACGCGCCGGGGCCACGGTCGGGGCCGGGCCGGTGCCACCGGCCGGCGGTGGACCGGTCGGCGGATGTCAGCGCAGGGGGTGCACGTAGGCCCGCAACGTCTCCCGGGCGAGCTCGGGTGGGTCCTCACGCAGCGCGTAGCGGGCCGCGCGACCCTCCCCGCGCATCGAGACCAGCCCGGCCTGGCGCAGGATCGACAGGTGGTGGTGGGCGGTGGCCTTGGCGACCGCCAGCTCGTCGGTGGCCTCCGTGAGCGTGATCGGGCCGCCGGACATGCGGCGGACCAGCTTGAGCCGGCCCTCGTCCGCCAACGCCTTGAACAGCTTCAGCAGGGTCGGAGGTGGTGCCTCGGACGGAAGCTGGACGAACTGGTCGGCGACGACGCTGGAGATGATCTCCGCGCCGCCGTGATGGGCGACGACCAACCACGGCCGGCACCAGAAGCTCGGCATCATCACGACACGGGTCAGCGTGCGGTCCCCCGAGATGTCGTAACCGTTGGTGGCGTCGACCACGACCTCGGCGACGGGCTCGCCGGCGGCGAGCTGCGCGCGACGGTGGGCGACGTCCCGGTCGATCGCACCCATGGCCTCACGCTCGAGCTCCTCCCAGATCGGTCGGAACGTCGTGACGACCTCCAGCAGGTGGGTCCCGAAGCTCGCGGGATCCATCGCGAGCAGCCGGGCCAGCTCTGGCCGGTCGGAGGTCTGGGCCCACCCGCGCATCTCGTCGATGGCCCGCGGATCGCCGGTCAGCACGGCGTCACCCAGATCGCGGTTCGCGTCGTCGAAGTCGGTCGAGGCCAGTTGGGCGAGCAGCAGGCGCCAGCCGAGCCCCGGGTCACGCTCGATCGCCGCCAGCAGTTCGTCGACCCCGGCGGGCTCCGGGAGCTCGGCCGCGATCACGCTCAGGATCGCGAAGGTGGTGTTCGAGCCGTTGTCGAGGGCGCGGCACCGCTCGATGAGCGGTTCCGGGAGACGGGCCCGCAGCCGCTCGAGTCGGTCCGGGCCGACGTCGTAGTTGTCGCGCTCGTCATCGGTCAGGACCCCGAGCAGCCGCAGCAGCTCCGCGGCCGGGGACGACAGCAGGACGAGCTCGGGCTCGGTGGGCGCCGTAGCGGGCCGTAGATCCATGACCTGCGGCCCGGTGGGCCGGGTCCCGCCGTCCGCATCGCTCATCGCGTGTCTGCCCCGCGTTCGATGTCCGTCTGATGTACGGACGGTAGCGCTCCGCGCCGTCGCACGGGCCGTCCACGGTGGACCGTGGTCGTTCGTCGGATCCGTCCCGGACGCTGCATCGAACTTTTGACGCCGCAAGGTTTGACAGACATCGAACGGTACGGTTCGATGTTCATAGAACAGAGAGCCGGACATCGTTCGGCTCGTCTCAGGAGAGTCCGATGATCCACACCCCCGCCGCCCACGGCTCGCGTCCCGGCCAGCCGGCCGCGTTGCGCGGGGAGCTGTCGCGCAACCCGGGCCACCGCCGGGCCGAGCACCGCCACCCCCACGATCACCCGACGCGACGCGCCGTCGCACGGGCGTTGACCGTGGTCGCAGGCCGCCTCGACCCGCACGCCGTCCAGGACGCTGGGCGCAACTGAGCGTCGCGCGCACGGAACCACCGTCGGCGCGCCCCCGGGGGGCGCCGCCCCCCCCCCCCCGCCCCCGGCCCCGCCGGGGGGGCCCAACGCCGGGCCGGGCCCCCCAACCCCCCGGCGCCCCCCCCGGGTGCCCCGGGGCCCCTCCGCTCAGCGTGCGGCCCGCTGGGCGAGCTCGTCGAGCAGCATCGCCTCGCTGAGGCACGCGCGGACGAAGTCGTCGAGGTGCAGGGACTCGTCCTCCCCGTGCGCGTTGGACGCCGGGTCCTCGACGCCGACCAGCAGGCACGGGGCGCCGCCGAAGGCCTCGCTGAACGGCGCCACGAACGGGATGGAGCCGCCGCAGCCGATCGCGGCCGGCTCCCGCCCGTAGGCGGCGGTCATCGCCGCGACGGCCGCATCCCAGGCGGGCCCGCTGGGCTCGGTGACCCACGCCGGGTTGCGTTCCCCGAGCGTGACCTCGAGCTCGAGGCCCCAGGGCACGTGCGTCTCGAGGTGGTCGCGCAGGGCCTGCAGCGCACGGTCGGGGTCCTGGCCGGGGGCGAACCGACAGGACAGCTTCACCCGGACCTCGCTGAGCAGGGTGTTGGACGCTTCCGCGACCCGTGGTGCGTCGATACCGGTCGGGGTGATGGTCGGCTGCATCCAGAGCCGCTCCAGCATCCCGGTCCCGGCATCGCCGATGAACTCCACGCCGTCGCGCATGCGGACGTCGCGACGCATCGCGTCCTCGTCGGCGTCGAGCGCGTCGAAGCGCGCCCGCTCCTGCTCGGGCAGCGCCCGGACATCGTCGGCGAACCCGTCCACGGCGATCGCCCCGGTGTCGTCGTGCAGGCTGGCCAGCAGGCGGACCATGCCGGTCAGCGCGTCCGGGACCAGTCCGCCCCACATGCCGGAGTGCACCGGCTGCTGCAGGGCCCGGACCGTCACCGTGGCCTCGCCCATCCCGCGCAGTGCGTAGGTCAGGCTCGGCCAGCCGATCTGCCAGTTCACCAGGTCGGTGAGCACGATGACGTCGCTGGCCAGCAGTTCGCCGTAGGTGGCCAACAGCGCGGCCAGGTTGGGCGAGCCGATCTCCTCCTCGCCCTCGATGATGACCTTGACGTTGACCGGCAACGCGCCGCGGGCACCCAACCAGGCGCGGATCGCGGCCACGTGCGCGAGCACGCCTGCCTTGTCGTCCGCGGCCCCCCGGCCGTACAGCCGCCCGTCGCGTTCGGTGGGTTCGAAGGGCGGCGAGTTCCACCGGTCCGGCGTGCCGACCGGCTGCACGTCGTGGTGGGCGTAGAACAGCACCGTCGGCAGGTCCTCGCCGGCGTGCAGCCAGTGGCCGGTCACCGCGGGTGCCATGCCCTCGAGCGTCAGCACCTCGACACCCTCGAGCCCGGCGTCACGCAGCAGCTCGGCCGTCGCACGGGCGCTGAGCGCCACGTCGTCGGCGTGCTCCGGCTGGGCGCCGATCGAGGGGATGCGGACGAGCTCCTCGAGCTGGCGCCTGGTGGTCGGCATCTCCTCGACGAGCCGCGTCGCGACGTCGTGGAGTTCGTCTGGGATCCGGTGGCCGGTGGGCAGCTCGGGCATCGTCGGTCCTGGTCTCGGGGCACCTCGGACGCTAGAGGGTGCCGTGTCACCGGCGCGCGTTGCGGGGTCGGCCGAACGCTCGACTAGCCTGCACCCTCGATGCCGTTCGACCAGCCGAGTGGAGGACAGATCCGTGGGTCACGCAGCCGACGCGTGGGACCGCTTCTCGGGGATGCTCGTGAGCGCCGACGTCTCCGGTGTGGCTGAGCTGTACTCCGCTGACGCCCTCTACCTCGAGCCCTACAACCCGCCTCACCGCGGGAACCTGCTGATCCAGGCCTACCTGAAGGACTGGCTCGGCGGTAAGGACGACATCGAGGTGGACGCCAAGCGGGTCATCGAGTCCGAGGACGGCTCGGAGCTCGGGGTGGAGTGGTCGATCTCCTACACCGCGGCCGGCCGCCGGTGGAACGATCTCCCGCGCGCGAGCTTCTTCGGCTTCGGCGAGGACGGGCGCATCGAGTACCACCGCGACTACACCTGAGCCGCGGCGACACCGGCGCCGCCCGGGCATGGCCGCCGGCGCGCAGCCGCCGGGAGCTCAGCGTCCCCGGACGAGGTAGCGGTAGACCGCGAAGGCGACCAACGCCGCGGTCGTGACCCCGGCGGCGACCTGCCCGGCCGGCGCGACGTCCGGTAGTCGGTCACGCAGCCGGACCGGCTGGTCGAAGTCGTGGACGTCCCAGCCCATCGCGACGGCCGCAGCGCGCAGCTCCCGGTCGGGGTTGACCACGGTCGGGTGGCCGACCGCCGACAACATCGGCAGGTCGGTGATGGAGTCCGAGTAGGCGTAGCAGCGGTCGAGGTCGTAGCCGCGGACCTCCGCGATCTGGCGGATGGCGGTCGCCTTCGCGCCGGCGTAGGCGTAGAACTGCAGCGTGCCGTCGTACCGGCCGTCGACGTCGATCCCCGACTGCGTGGCGATCACGTCGCGCACGCCGAGGTAGGACCCGAACGGTTCCACGATCTCCTCGCCCGAGGACGACACGATCCACACGTCCCGGCCGGCACGCCGGTGGTCGTCGAGCAGCTCCAGCGCCTCGCGGTAGACCAGCGGTGCGATGACCTCCTCCATCGTCTCGCGCACGAGGCGACGGACGCGGTCGGCCTCCCAGCCCCTGGTCAGCTCCAGCGCCGCGTGGCGCATCTGCTCCATCTTCTCGTGGTCGGCGCCGACGAGCTGGTACACGACCTGGGCGTAGAGGCCCTTGAGCACCGTGGTGGAGCTCAGCAGCCCGTCGCGCATGAAGGTCCGGCCCATCACCAGCGTCGAGGAGCGCGCGATGATGGTCTTGTCCAGGTCGAAGAACGCGGCCTGCGTGCTGCCGGTCCGGCGTGCCTCGATCCGGGACAGGGCCGCGTCGGACAGCCGATCGGCATCGGGGCGGGCGTAACGTTCCTCGGTCTCGAGCTGGGAGACACTGGCTTCGTCCGCCGCTTGCTGTGCGGCGGCGAGCGTGTCCGGATCGCCCGCGGTACGGGGGGTCTGGCCGTCCACGCTGCTCCCGTTCGTCGTCGGCTCGGGATGCTACTCGCGGGTGCTGACCTCCAACCCGCGGCGACCCGGCCGACCGCGCAGCGTCCGTCCGGGGTCGGTCCCGTCCGTCCCACCCGGCGCGACCGGTGCTCAATCCGGCCGTTCGACGACATCCATGTCGATCGCGAGCAGCACCCCGTCGATGACGACCAACGGCTCGGTCGCGCCCCGGACCGCCTGCTGCTGGTCGCCGACGGTGGACACCGTCGCCCGTCGCCCGTCGCGCATGAGCAGCCACGCGTCCGGCTCGGACGGGTCGGGCCCGAACCAGACGTCGGACTCGAAGACGTAGAACCCGGCGCCGGCGGTCGTGAACTCGCCGTCCACCTGCTCCGAGGAGACGAGTTCGCCGGTCCGGACGTCGTAGACGCTCGACGAACCGTCGGCCCGCTCCACGCGCACCTGCGAGGTGGTGGGGCCGGGTGCGAGCGTGACGCCGGTGGCGGCCTCGGTGTCGAGGTCGATCTCCCGGGTCACCTTCCCGTCGGACACGATGACCAGGCGGACCGGCCAGCTGTTGGGATCGTCCGGATCATCCACCTGGGCGATCGGCAGGGCGAGCTGACCGTCGCGCAGGGCCAGGGGAACGCCGGCGACGCCGGGGATGACGAGGATCGTGCTGCCGTCCGCCAGGTCGACGAGCTGGACCTGCGCCGGGGGCTGGCCGGACGGTGCGTTGGGCACGCCCAGGGTCGGAGACCCGGAGGACAACAGCGCGACCGTGGAGGTCACCGCGCTGCCGAAGACCATCGGGACGTTCCCCTCCGATCTCGACCGCGACCAGCGCGGGGTGAGGTCCACCGCCGGCGCGGTGATCAGATCGCCGTCGATCACGAGCAGCGGGAACAGGCGGATCGGCTCGCCGGCTGCGCTCACCGTCTCGCCGCTGATCGGGTCCCGCAGTTCGAACCGGGAGGCAGGCTGGTCGCCGCTCACGTCGTCGATGGACGCCCCGACGTAGGTCGTGTCGCGTGCGGGGTCGGGGCGCACGACGACCGGGACGAACCCGTCCGCCTCGCTACGCACCACGTTGCCGGCGTCGTCGAGGACCACGATGCGCTCTCCCGCGACGAGCGCGACCCCGTCCGGGAGCGGGTAGGGCTGCGCGACCCGCAGGTCGATCGGGTCGTCGGCGAGGATCGGGCCGAGGTCGAGCGGTGGCAGCGGCGCACCGGTCGCCACGTCGACCGCGGCCAGCACCTCGCCCTCGAGCCACACCGCCCGGGTCGTGTTGGCCTCGATGTCGCTGGTCGCGTTGGCCACGTCGGCCCGCCACCGCTCGCACGGCTCCGGCGCGCAACCGATCGCGTCCGGGTCGCTGGCGCCATCGGCGTCGCCGGCGCTGGCATCGCCGTCCTCGTCGGCATCCGGCTCGTCGAGATCGTCGGTGTCGGGGAGCGCGACGTCGTCGTCGGGCTCGTCGTCCGCGTCGTCCGCGTCGGCCTCGTCCGGCACCGCGAGGTCCGTGTCGTCGCCCACCGTCAGCGCGATGGCGGTGCCGGCCACGAGCAGCGCCGCGAGGGCGGCGACGATCGCCGGCCGCTGCCACCGCGGCGTCGGCTCGCCGGTGCGGTCGGCTGGCGCGCCTCGCATCCCTCCCGCGGCCTCCCTGTCCGCCGACGTGGCTGGCGTCGCTCCTGGCACGGCTGCGTGCGCGGACGCGGCGTCCCCGTCTCCCCCTGCGCCGGGCGCACCGTCATGCCCGCTGAGCGCGGCGCCGCAGCTCGGACAGAACCGTGCGGCCGGGGCCACCTCGGCCCGACACGTCGGACAGCGTGCCGTGTCCACCGAGAGACCCCCGTCCCGCACCCGTTGCCGTCGCTCTGTCCCCCTCGGCGGCGCGAGGAGGCCGCCGAGCGTAGCCCCGTCGTGTCAGTCCACCGCTTCGGCCGCGTCCATGTCGATCGCGACCAGCAGCCCGTTGATGACCAGCAGCGGCTCGGTCGCCCCGGGGACGACCGCGCCGCTCGGGAGCGGCAGCCGCGGGGTGACCGGCCCCGGCTCCGGCCCGGCGGTCACCGTCAGTCGCCGGCCGTCCCGGGTGAGCTGCTGGCTGCCCTCGTCGGGATCGTCGGGGCCGACCAGCACGTCCACCCCGGGCAGGTAGGAGACGGACGGTCCGGGCTGCCCCTGCCCGGGCTGTTGGTCCGCCGCGTCCTGCTCGCCGTGTTCGTCGGTGGGGACCTGCTCCCCCGTGGCGGTATCCACGAGCACGCGCGAGCCGTCGGGACGGTCCACGCGGACCTGCGTCGTCGTCGGGCCGGGCAGCAGGGTGATGCCGCGGCCGGCGTCCTCGGCGAGTTCGACCTCGTGGGTCACCTCGCCGTCCTCCACGACGACCAGTCGAACGGGCCAGTCGGCGGGGTCGGACGGGTCGTCGTCGGCGGCGACCGGGAGCACGAGCAGGTCGTCGCGCAACGCCAGCGGCAGGCCGGGAACGCCGGGGACGGTGAGGGTCGTGCTCCCGTCGTCGAGGTCGATGAGCTCGATCCCCGGGTCGTCGACCTCGCTCGTGGGCTCGTCTCCCGGCGTCGGGGGACGAGCCGCCGACACCCACAGGGTCGTCGGGCCGAGGTGGAAGGCGACGCTCGTGGTCGCGAGGCCGTCCGGCCACGGCCGCGACCAGCGGGAGGCGAGGGCGGCGTCGAGCGCGGTCAGCACGCCCTCGTCATCCAGCGTGGTCAGCGGGGTGAGCGTGATCGGCCGGCCCACGGTCGCGACCGCCTCGCCGGTGACCGGGTCCCGGAGCTCGAAGCTGGTGAACGCGACGGTCGCGTCATCCGGTGGGTCCGCGAACCCGCCCAGGTAGGTCGTGTCCCGTGACGGGTCGGGCCGGATGACGATCGCGGGGGAGTCGAGCTCGTCGCTGCGCACCAGCGTGCCCGTGTCGTCGACGACGGCGGTGTGGGTGTCGGTCGCCACCAGCACCCCGGTCTCGAGCGGGTAGGGCCGGGCATCCTGCGGGTCGATCGGGGTGTCCGCGAGGATCGGCCCCAGGTCGACCGGTGCCAGCGGCACGCCGGTCGCCACCTCGACGCCGACCAGCAGGTCCTGCTCCAACCACACCGCGCGGGTGGTGTTGGCCTCGATCGGGCTGCTGGCGTCCGCGAGCGAGATCCGCCAGCGCTCACACGGTGCGGGCTCGCAGCTGATGTCCGCCGCGCCGGCCCCGCGGTCGGGGTCGGCATCCCCACCCGGATCCGCGCCCTCGCCGGGATCCTGGAGGTCCTCCTCGTCGGGCAGCGGTACCGGGCCGTCGGCCGGGTCCTCGCCGTCCTCGACCGCGTCGCCGAGGGCGACGTCCGCGTCGTCGTCACCGCTCAGCGCGGCCGCCACCCCGGCGACGATCAGCACCGCGACAGCGCCGACGAGCGCGGGTCGCCGCCACCTGCGGGGCGGATCCTCCGCCGGACCCGGCGGTGCATCGGACGCGGGTGCCGTGGGCGTCGATGGCTGGTCGTCACGCCCGACGACCTCGCCGCAGCTCGGGCAGAACCGCGCCGCCTGCTCGCTCGCGGTCCCGCAGCTCGCACAGCGCATCAACCGGGCCTCGGGGCGGTGCCCGCGGTCCAGCCCGCGGCGCGGCCCGGCGCAGCCCGCCCCAAGCCTTAGGACCCCGGCACGGCGGGTGCGGCGGCGGGCTGGGCGGGTACGCCCACGCCGAG